>NZ_JBZFUM010000004.1:0-151756 GCF_058314535.1 Streptococcus sp. ELY_125
TTATAATCTGGCTTTTCTTTGTGAAACATGGCCTTACCTCACAAACTGTTTTCTTTTAGTATACTCCTAAACAGAGCAAAAAGCTCTTAGAAATGTAATTCCAAGAGCTTTGTCTTCAGTCTGAAATAGCCACTTTTGTGGCTATTTTTTGTCTGTTTTGCTAGAGTGATAACTGGTGTCTCAACACCTTAGAATAGGAGGCGCAATGCGCTTTAAATCATCTTATATTTTTATCTTGGCTGGTCTTTACAATCTGGCTGGGATCCTAGTTCCTAATCGCTTTTTTACTGACCAAACTATGGCTAGCGTCGATCCAGTCGTCTTTTCTTGGCTGGGACAGGTCGGTATCATCCTCTGGGGGCTGGCCTACTTGAGTGTGAGCAGGCAATTTTTCAAGCTTCCTCAGCTGGTCACTGTCTTTGCTATTGAAAAGTCAGTCTATGTAGTTGCTTGGTTAACTTGGCTAACTTATCACCAGCTGTCAGAAGCAGGTGTCCTGCAAAGCTTTTTTGCCATCTACGGTCTAGGTGACTTGATCTTTGGACTGTTATTTGCTATCGTTGCCATCAAGACTATCTTGGGACATTATCAAGATTAAAAATCTTATCAAAAAACTCTCCCAATCGTTAGAGTTTAGCTCTAGCAATAGGAGAGTCTTATGATTCATCACTTTTTAGTTAATAAAATTAAGAGAGTTTTAAAAAAATCAGTTAAGCCTTGTTTTAACTGGTTTTTTATTTAACTCTAATCAGTTGTTGTTGAGCTCGTCATTTGTTCAGAGGGGAAATATCCATTTTTTTAATTTCTTGGATAAATGCAGTCACAGCATGGGAATGCGTTTTGTGACGCTTCCAAATGATATTTAAACTGATCGAAGGAAGTTCACCAGTCAAAGGGACAAATGTTAAAGCGCTATTTAAACTGTTTGTAGACACTAAACTTGACCAGACTATGGCAACTCCAATTTCTGATTCAACCATCAAACTTGCATTGAAGATGAGATTATAGGTAGCAACGATGTTTGCGTTAGGAATCTGGTTGGTAAAAAAATCTTGTGAGTTAGACTGATTGGAAACAATCAAAGGGAAGGAGGACAAGTCTTTTAACCTTACAGTGCTTTGCTGGGCAAGCGGGTGAGTTTTAGGGACTAAGACTCCCCATTGGTCTTGAATGGGTAACGAAAGGCTTTCATATTGTGAATGACTAATATCTTGAGAAATGATGCCGATATCAAGGATACCAGTATTAATTTTCTCAATAATATCATCTGCATTTGCACTATAGAAATCAAATTGACAATCTCGATAGGTATTGAGAAAAGTTTTAATGGTTTTTAGGAAAGATGTGATGGCGCGAGTTTCTGCAGATCCTATTGTGATGGTGCCTAGAATGGGTTCTTTGTCGATAAAATTGCTAGTCGTTTTATTGACGAGGGACAAGATTTCAAGAGCACGATTGTATAGAAATTGACCATCTTCAGTCAGAGTAACTTCTCGACTCCCTCGAAGAAAGAGTGTTGTTTCAAGCTCTTCCTCTAATTGCTTTAACTGACGCGACAAAGTTGGCTGGGTAACATGGCACTTTTTAGCAGCCCTTGAAATTGATTTTTCCTGTGCAACAGCCACAAAATACTGTAAGAGACGAATTTCCATCATTTTTACCTCACTCCTTTTTAAAAGTATATCATAAACTATTTAAATATGCTCTAAAGGCATATAATATATGTTATATAAGTAATTGTGTATAGAAGGGAAGAAGCGTATACTAGCTGTATAAAATAAAGATAGGAGAAAACATTATGGACAAGTATTTTTTAACGATGTCTAATGATATTAAAATTCCAGCACTTGGACTTGGAACATGGCTATTGTCAAATGAAGAGACAGAAAAAGCGGTGCTAGCCGCAATTAATGAAGGTTATCGTCACATCGATACAGCACAAGCATACGAAAATGAAAAAGGCGTTGGAGCAGCTATTAAGGCATCCGGTATAGTACGTGAGGAGATTTTTGTCACGACAAAAATTGCTGCTGAACACAAAACTTATGCGTCGGCAACTGAGAGTTTGAAAAAATCATTAGCTGCAGCAAATCTGGATTATTTTGATTTAGTTTTAATCCATAGTCCCCAACCTTGGGCAGAGGTCAATCAATCAGATAATCGCTATTTTGTTGAAAATTTAGATGTGTGGCAGGCTTTGGAAGATGCTTATAAAGAAGGGCTGGTCAAGGCTATTGGTGTTTCTAACTTTTTACGAGAAGATCTGCAAAATTTAATAGATAAGGCAGAAATCAAGCCAATGGTCAATCAGATTCTTTGCCATATTACAAATACGCCTCAAGCATTAATAAGCTATTGTCAAGCTAACGACATTGTTGCAGAAGCTTATTCACCAATTGGTCATGGCGCTGTTCTTAAACGTGAAGATATCAGGTTTATGGCAGAGAAATATCATGTCAGTATCGCTCAACTGTGCTTGCGTTATGATTTGCAACTAGGGTTAGTAGTTCTACCAAAAAGTGCTAATCCAGTTCATATCAAAAATAATGCAGACCTTGATTTTACGATTGCTGATGAGGATATGGAAATTTTAAAAAATTTGGATCCAATCGAGAATTATGGAGAGGATAGCTTCTTTCCAGTTTTTGGTGGAGCATTATAAGGCTGGTTTGAAAAAAGAAACGCTCAAAAAGGAAGTGAACACTTATGGTCAAACACGAAGAAGTAAAAACAAATCCTTTGTTTGAGTTTGGCGAAATAAATCCCTATAGTGCTAGTTTTACGGGTCAATCCTATCTGGCAATGTTAGCACAAGCGCCGGATGGTTCTACTAGTGTTGGTAATGTTAGTTTTGAGCCGGGTTGTCGTAACAATTGGCATGTGCATTTGGATGGGTACCAAATTTTATTAGTCACTGGTGGTGAAGGCCTCTATCAAGAAGCTGGGAAACCTGCTCGCCATCTAAAAACAGGCGATGTGATTGTGACTGGTAAAGGCGTAAACCACTGGCACGGTGCTACAAAAGATTCTTGGTTCAGTCATGTAGCCATCACTGCAGGTGCCAGTGAATTTTATGGGCCCGTGACAGATGAAGAATATGACATAGCTAATGAACAGGGGGACTAAGGATGATTAAAAAGCAAACAGCTGGTCGTGATCAATTAGGCGAATTTGCACCTACATTTGCAAGTATCAATGATGATGTCCTCTTTGGGCAAGTCTGGGCGCGTGAGAAAGAGCTATCTCCAAAAATTCGCTCGATTGTCACCATTTCTGCTCTTATCACAGGGGGCAATTGGGAACAATTAGCCTATCATTTGAAAGTGGCCCAAAAGAATGGTGTGACCAAAGACGACATTTCAGAAATAATAACTCAATTGGCTTTTTATGTTGGCTGGCCTAAAGCCTGGTCAGCCTTTGGACTAGCTAAGGATGTCTGGGAGCAGAGTGAATGACTCTGGTATCTTATGTGGCTCTTATTGTAAACACATGAGGCTAATCATAGTCAATCCAATCACCCAGTTATTTTTGACTATAAACTGGCAATGTCGGTGAGAGATAGTCTATATGCTCATCTAATGTTATCTTGGCTCAGTTCTTAATGGGAAAAAATGGGAGGCAGGTACTGGACGTTTTCCAGTAAACAAGAGGCAGAAAAAAATAGGGCCTGCTTATCTCCAAATTCTATCATGAAAAAGGAGGGATTAACTTGAATGGATTATCGTTAAAATATAGGAAAATTTTACGGCTTGGGCTACTGGGCTTATGCTTGGGACTAGTTGCTTGTTCAAACGCCAATTCGTCTTCTTCGTCTAACGAACAGAGGCAGACCAGCCAACAAGTACAAGAAAAAGGAGATCATCAGATGTCAATTGCTTTATCGATAGATGGCCAGAAAATTCCTGTGACTTGGGAAGAAAATAAGGCGGTATCAGCCTTAAAAGAAAAACTCACTCAACAGGATTTGACGATAGACCTGTCACCCTATGGTGGTTTTGAACAAGTTGGCGACCTTGGTATGGCGCTACCCAGTCAAAACAAGCAACAAACTGCTCAGCCAGGCGACATCATGCTCTATAATGATAGCCAGGTTGTTCTCTTTTATGGCTCAAATAACTGGTCTTATACCAAGCTTGGTCACATGGAAGAGACTGCTAGCGGTCTATCAGAGAAAGGCGGCGTAAGGATTACCCTTTCCTTGGAGGAAGATAATGATTGATAAACGTTTTGACTCGTATATAAATACTGGAAAATTAGTGCCTGAAAAAGATGGGATACGTCAGCTTATTTCAGCTATTCAGTCTGAAAATCAGTCGTTGGTGCAGGAATTGAATACCCAAGTTCAAACCATTGCCAGTACCAGACGAATCATAGAACAGTTGACTAAAGATAAGATTGACGATACCGTCACCATCAATATTCCCTTTCAAACCGATTTTGGTCGCCACATTCAGTTTGGGAAACATATCTATATCAATAAAGAGGTTTTGATGGTGGATTTAGGTGGTATCTTCATTGAAGATGGTGTGCTTGTTGGACCTCGAGCCAAGCTAATCTCAGTGAATCATCCCTTACCGCCACAAGCTCGTCACAAGTTAGAACTCAGGTCTGTTACCATCAAGAAAAATGCTTGGATTGGAGCAGATGCGACAATTTTACCTGGTGTAACTGTTGGTGAGAATGCTGTTGTAGCAGCAGGAGCCATTGTTTCAAAGGATGTTCCAGCCAATACAGTAGTTGCTGGGGTTCCGGCTAAGGTGATTAAAATGATTGAAGGCTAGTAATAGAAAGAGGACAATTATGACAAAAACATTTGATCGTTACGAAGACATTGAATCACAAAATATTCGGTTCAAAAACCGCTTTGGGATTGAACTTGCAGGAGATTTATACCTTCCTGTGGGATATGAGACACAAAAAAATCCTGCTATTGTGGTCTCTGGACCATTTGGTGCTGTGAAAGAGCAGGCCTCAGGACTTTACGCCCAGGAATTTGCTAATTATGGCTTTGTGGCCTTGGCCTTTGATCCCTCTTTCACTGGGGAGTCTAGCGGTCTTGTCCGCAATGTAGCTGAACCAGTCATGTTTACAGAAGATTATAGTGCAGCGGTTGATTTTCTTGGAACTCTGCCTTACGTTGACCGTGAGCGTATCGGTGCTCAAGCTATCTGTGGCTTGTCAGGAATGGCGTTGACAGCAGCGGGAGCTGATACTCGTATTAAAGCAGTTGCGACGACCTCGATGTATGATATGTCAAAATCCATGTATTTAGGCTATAAGAATGCCTACACAGACCAACAAAGAGCTAAATTGCGGGAACACGTTAGCCAACAGCGCTGGGTCGATGTCGATAAAGGGGCATTGGAAACTGGAAATTATACTTTAGGCTATCATGAGCTAGGATTTGATGAAGATGGCAATGTGGTGACGAGTGAGAGTCTGTTTCCAGAAAAACTCCCAGAGGATGCAGATCCAGTTTCAAAAGACTTCTTTGATTATTATTGCACACCACGTGGCTATCATGAGCGCTCGATCAATTCGACAGCAGCTTGGACAGCCACAACTCCGATGGCGTTTTACGAGTTTCCCTTGTATCATAATATTAAAGATATCTCGCCACGCCCAATCCTTCTTGTTGCTGGGGAGAATGCTCATTCACGTTACTATTCCGAAGAAGCTTTTGAAGCAGCCAGTGAGCCAAAGGAATTATTGATTGTTCCTAATGCTGATCATGTAGACCTTTATGACCAAAAAGATAAAATTCCATTTGAGAAGTTGGCGGCATTCTTTGCTGATAATTTGAAATAATAGCTAAATAGTAAATTAAAGGACATTTAGGTAGTTAAATCTTTGTACTTGACTTTTTTAGAAAAAGGCCCTATACTTGTATCACAAACAAGAACAAGTTTGTAACTGATTTGTGAGATGCAGGCAGTAGAGTTTAGAGAAGGAGTGCTATGGATACGAAATTTTCAGTGGCCATCCATATTTTAGCTATGATTGCTGAAACCAAGGAAAGCTTATCTTCACAAGCTTTGGCAACAAGCGTTGGGACCAATGCTAGCTATATTCGCAAGGTCATTGCTCTTTTAAAAAATGCCAATTTATTGACCTCTCATCAGGGCAAGGTCGGCTATGAGCTCACTAAGACTCCCTCAGATATTAGCTTGTTAGACATCTATTATGCGACACAAGAGGTAAGGCAGGTCAGGCTTTTTCAAGTCCACCAGCATGCCAATAGGGATTGTCCAGTTGGCAAGCACATCGAAGGGGCTATCAGCCCAGTCTTCCAACAAGCAGAAAGACAACTAGCTCAGGAGCTAGCTGGTCAAACCTTGGCGGATGTCATTGCCAACCTCTACAAACAAGCGAGTTTAGCCAAGTGATGAGCTTGGCTAATTATTAAAACCATCTTGTATCTGTATTAAAAACAAGAACAAGATGACTAATAATCCTCTTAATCACTGGCAGACTCAGTTCTGCTAGTTTCAAAAATTAGAAAGAAGAAAATCATGAAAGCAGCACAATTAAACGCCTACAACAAAAACAACCTCAACCTTGACCTAGTCGATGTCGCAAAGCCAACACCAGCGCAAGGCCAAGTCCTCATCAAAGTATTGGCTGCCGGTGTTAATCCACTGGACAACATGATTACTCGTGGTGAGGTCAAGATGATCGTTCCTTATAAAACGCCTCTCATCGCTGGTAACGAAGTAGTCGGTATAGTCGAGGAGGTCGGCAACAATGTGAACCAGTTCAAGAAGGGGGAACGTGTCTTTGGACGCCTGCCGTTAGATAGTATTGGTGCTTTTGCCGAATATGTGGCAGTGGATGCTGAAGCCTTGGCTATCGTTCCAGATTATTTGACAGATGAAGAAGCCGCTGGTGTGCCACTGACTGCTCTAACCATTATGCAGGCCTTAGAGCTGATGGATGCCAAAGCCGGGCAGACCCTTTTTATCTCAGGTGGAACTGGTGGCGTCGGAGCTATGGCTATCCCTCTTGCTAAGGCTAAAGGCTTAAATGTTATCACCAATGGCGGAGCTGATAGTCGTGATCGTGTCCTATCACTAGGTGTGGATCAATTTTTGGATTACAAGACACAGGATTATACCGAGCTCTTGTCAGATATTGACTTGGTTTTAGACACACTAGGCGGTGCGGAGACCGAGAAACAGATGACTGTCTTAAAACCTGCTGGTCACTTAGTGTCGCTTCGTGCTATGCCCAATGGAGCCTTTGCCAAGCGTATGAACCTTCCCAAATATAAGCAGCTTCTCTTTGCTCAAGCTGGCCGTAAATTCGATAAAATGGCTGATAAATACGGGGTCCATTATGACTTTATCTTCGTGGAAAGCAACGGCAAGCAGTTGCAAGAAGTGGCAGCTATCTTTACCGAGCGCCAGATCAAGCCGTCTATAGATAGCGTCTTTGCCTTTTCAGATATCAATAAAGCCTTAGACAAAATCGCTAATGGTCGCTCACGTGGTAAAACAGTCCTCAGCATGAAAGGGTAAAACATGGCTTATTTAACAACTAAAAATCAATATATTACTGTTAATGGCAATAAAATCGCCTACCGTGAAATCGCAAAAGGCAAATCCGAACGTCCCTTGGTCATGCTGGTCCACTTAGCAGCAACCATGGACAACTGGGATCCTAAGCTGATCGACCTTTTGACCCAAAGACAACATGTCATTCTGCTTGATTTACCGGGTGTTGGAACAAGCGAGGGTAAGGTTGCCCCAACTATTCCAGGCATGGCTGAGCAGGTGATTGAGATTATCAAGGCCATGGGTTATGCCAGCATCAACCTACTGGGACTGTCCATGGGCGGTATGGTCGCTCAAGAAGTCGTGCGGCTTGCGCCAACTTTAGTCAACCGCCTCGTTCTAGTTGGGACAGGGCACCGAGGCGGTGTCGGTATTGATAAAGTAACGGCAACGACCTTTCGTTACATGGCGCGTGCTGGTTTCCACCACGTAGATCCTAAACGCTATATTTTTTACGGGCATGATGCTAAGGGCAAAATAGAAGCAGATAAGGTTCTCAGTCGTTTAGACAGCCGTGATCAGGCTTATGCGGACAAGGCCATGGCAGTTCCGTCTTTCCTGCGTCAGCTTAAAGCCATCAAACGCTGGGGCAAGTCAGCAGAGGATGACCTGAGCTTTATCAGCCAACCGACTTTTATCGCCAATGGGGATAAGGACATGATGGTGCCGACGGAAAATTCTTATATCATGAACGATAGGATTAACAATAGCCAGCTCATCATCTATCCCAATGCTGGTCATGGTTCACTCTTTCAGTATGCTGATCAATTTGCTAAGGATTTAGAGGATTTCTTAAGAGTATCACATGACTAAAACTATCCTCGTCACCGGCTCAACGGACGGTATTGGAAAGCACTTAGCAACGAGATTAGCCAGCGAAAGCCATGAGGTTATCTTACACGGTCGCAATCCCAAGAAATTGCAGGCGACCCTGCAAGAGGTTAAGGAGAAGACAGAGAATGCTAGACTTCATGCCTGTCTAGCTGATTTGTGCAAGTTGTCAGACACGCTAGACATGATGAAAGCGATTACAAAAAAAGAAAACTGGGTATCCCAAAAGGGCCATTCCGTGGTCATGACCACATGAAATAAAGTTAGACCGATTAAAACGGTTATTGTTTAGTCAAGGCTATAAACATGCTGACGCTCTAGTTCTCCAGAAACAATTCTTTACCTCAGCTGCTATTCTTGTTACAATAATAGTCCTGTCTCTTGTGAACCTGCAAGCAATAGCAGTGACAAAATTATAGAATAAGATTAGGAAGTGAACCATGAGCAAACTATCTACCAAACTCATCGCACAAAATACCATGATCGCAGCCATCTATCTAGTGCTGACTCTCATCAACCCTATCTCAAGTGGGATTTTCCAATTTCGCCTATCAACACTCTTGATGGCAGTTCCCTTTTTCTTTCCAAGGCTATCTTATGGCCTTGTGATCGGGGTCATGGTCAGCAACTTCTTTACAGGTTTCGGCTTGATTGATGTCTTGGGTGGCTTTGTCATCCAAACTCTATCCCTATTCGTCTATAATAAAGCCTTCAAATCAGCTTACCTAAAAAGCTTTTTATATGCCCTAACAGCTGGTCTCGTCGTTTCAAGCGTCATTTTTTACGTAACCAAGATTCCATTTGAAAGCAAGGCCTTTGCCATCAGCGTCTTTTCTGTAGGTGTTTCAAACTTCTTGATTGCCGTCATCGGTGTCTTTATCGTCGATAAATACCTCAAAACACCCCTAGAAAGATTCCTTGTCAAATAGTTAGATCCCTTGGTTGAAAGTCGTCAATCAAGGGTTTTGATTATTTTCAAAAAGTGAAAATCATTTGGAGAATTGAATGTGGGAGAAAAATTGACTTCGAGTTTTTCAATTAAGCGATCACAAGAAGCTGGGACATGTTATAATGATATGGAAATAAAATCTGAGGTAAGGGTACCCTTAGTGTATTACTATGTAATACACTAATACTAATTGCTGTCCCTTTCCGAGGAACATGAAAGGGATTTGACATGAAACATGAACTGGAACAGTTATTGAGCAGTCAATCAGATTTTATGATTGATGGTAAGCTGAATAAAAATCTACTCTCTGATCTTGCCCGAAAGTATGATGTGACATTGCTTAGGCTCTTACAATCAAATGATACAATTGCTAGACACTTTTTTACTGAAATCGAAGACGGTGTTCTTGTATTTAAGCAAGATGTCTTTCTCCAATTTTTGAATAATAAAGAGTTTCTTCCTGATAGCTTTACAGCCTACAAAACAAAGATTGGCTTAGCGACGGACAATCACTATTTGACTGAAAATAAGGAGGTTGTTCTTAATTTTCCTTATAAGGACTGTGTTCTGGAAGGAGGACAGGATAAAGAAGATGCTAAGCGACAGGAAATTTTCTTCAATGAAACATTAGCGCCAACTGAGATTAATCGTCTATTGGATAAGAAAGTATTGACTAACTTTAAGCGTTATGATGAAAGTGGAGAGCATGACGTTGAAGAGCTGAAAGATACAGACAATCTCATCATCAAGGGAAATAATCTCATTGCGCTTCATAGCTTAAAGAAACGTTTCGCTGGAAATGTAAAACTGATTTATATTGATCCACCTTATAATACAGGTAGCGACTCTTTCAACTATAACGATAATTTTAATCATTCTACTTGGCTTACTTTTATGAAAAATCGTTTGAAAGTAGCGAGAGAATTACTTTCTGATAAAGGTGTGTTATTTTTAAGTATCGATCGAAATGAATTTGCAGAGTTAAAAGTATTACTTGATGAACTATTTAAAGATAATTATCAAGGGACGGTTATAAATATTTCGACACCAAATGGTAGAGATTATGGTAACTTTGCTCAGACTCACGATTATATACATATTTACTCCAAAGATAGAGAAGCAGTAGTGCTTAACCAATTGGATGTAGCTGAAGATAAGTTCAAAAAGGAGGATAGCCTCGGAAAGTACTATCTTCATCCATTATTTAATAGTAATTCGGCGTTTCATAGCAAAAATCGTCCTAATTTATATTATCCCTTTTATATTTCGGAGAATTGTGATAGTGAAGGGTATTATAGTATATCTTTGGAAAAGGATATGCAACATAAGATGGAGGTATACCCTCCTAAGTCTCAAACTGATGGTACGCAGTTTGTTTGGCGTTGGGGAAAAGAAAAAGCAAAAAATGAAATATACAATTTAGTAGCTCAGAAAAAAACTGATGGTACATATCGAATTGCTCAGAAAATGAGACCTAAAAAGCAAATTGCTAGAACTGTTTGGAATGAAACAAGCTTTACGAATAGGCGTGGAACAGAAGAATTACAGCTTCTTTTTGAAGAAAAAGTGTTTTCTTTCCCCAAACCAGAGAGTTTGATTAAACGAATTATTGAAATTGCTACGGACGAACAAGATATCGTTCTTGACTATCATCTAGGTTCTGGTACAACTGCAGCGGTTGCCCACAAGATGAACCGCCAGTATATCGGTATTGAACAGATGGACTATATTGAGACAGTTTCCGTTGAGCGGTTGAAAAAAGTTATTGCTGGTGAGCAAGGTGGTATCTCAAAAGACGTCAATTGGACTGGAGGCGGTTCCTTTGTTTATGCAGAACTCAAAAACGATGCCGAAGATTTCAAACAAGCAGTTCTAAATGCAACTGAAACTAGTGAACTTTTAGAACTTTTTGAGACTGCAAAACAATCTTCCTTCCTATCTTATCGAGTTGATCCTAAAAAACTTCAAGTTGATGAGTTTTCAGCATTTAGTCTTGCCGAACAAAAACAGGTTTTATTAGAAATTATTGATAACAATAATCTCTACGTCAATTATGAGGATATGGAAGATACTGATTATAAGGTTTCAGATAAAGATAAAAAGTTGAACCGTCAGTTTTATGGTGAGGAGTGACCCCAATGTCATTTTTATACGAAATCTATGATAGTGCTAGTGATAATGGATTTGTGAATTTCAGTGAGAAGGTTCCAGATTATATTGATAGGAACGTCCGCCACGATTTACGTCCTTATCAAAAGGAAGCGCTGGGAAGGTATATCTATTACAAAAACGATGAGACCAATAGAGTGTTACCAGAGCATTTGCTGTTTAATATGGCGACAGGGTCTGGTAAAACCTTACTCATGGCTGCGATGATCATTGAAAAGTATAAGCAGGGTGAACGTAACTTTATTTTCTTTGTTAATAATGATAATATCCTGACCAAGACTAGGGCTAATTTCCTTGAAAATGGGACAGGTAAGTATCTTTTTGCAGATAAGATTGTCATTGATAATCAGATTGTAACTGTGCGTGAAGTGAGCGATTTTTCGGATAGCCAAGAAGATAGCATCAATATTGTCTTTACTACGATTCAAAAACTGCATCAGGATCTTCATGCACCACGAGAAAACTGCTTAACTTACGACCAATTCGAAGATATTTCGGTTGTCTTGCTGGCTGATGAGGCCCACCATCTAAATGCTGGACTTAGTAAAGCGGAAAAAGACGATAACAATAGTTGGACTTCAACCATTGCTACAATTCAGGAAACTGCCAAGCGGTCAAGTCTGCTTGAATTTACAGCAACTATTGATTTAACAAATTCAGATTTAGCAAAGCGCTATGAAAAACACCTAATTTTCAAATACGATTTAAAAGAGTTTCGCTTAGATGGTTACTCAAAAGATGTGCTTTTCCATTTGGTTGATGATGACCTTCCTACACGCATGTTACAAGCCATTATCATCAGTCAATATAGAAAGAAAGTGGCTCTTAAACATGGTATTTATCTTAAGCCACTTGTTATGTTTAAGTCGCAAAAAATTGCGGACAGTAAAGCTAACTTAGAGAGTTTTCTTGATTTGTTGAGTCGGATTAGAGAAGAAGATATTCAAGCTCAGAGAGCAGTAGCTACTGATGGTATTTTGAAGAAAGCTTTTGACTATTTTGAGCACTCGGATATTAGTGATCATAACCTTATCGAAGAAATACAGGAAGACTTTAGACAAGAGCGACTGCTTCTCATTGATGGAAAAAATAAAAGTCGTGATAATCTTGTTGAATTGAATACTCTAGAGTCTCCTTCTAATGAAATTCGTGCCATTTTCGCAGTGGATATGCTCAATGAAGGCTGGGATGTTTTAAACTTATTTGATATTGTTCGTTTGTATGATACACGTGATGGTAAGACCACTAATGCAGAAAAACAGCTCATCGGTCGTGGAGCTCGTTACTATCCATTTGTAATTGATGGAAAAATTGAGGAGAAGTACATTCGTAAATTTGATGATAATGAGTTCAATGAATTGCGAGTCATCGAACAACTTCACTACCATTCTGCTAATAATCCTAAATATATTTCAGAACTTAAACAAGTTCTTCGTGAATCTGGTATTTATGATGATCAGGCCTTGGTTGAGCGTGAATTGAGTCTTAAACCTGAGTTCATGAAAACAAGAACCTATCAGAATGGTAAAGTGTGGGTAAATAGACGTATTCCTTATACTGTTTACTTGAAAAATCACGAACAACTTAGTTTGAGTGACAGAATTATACCTGAGGAATTTGAAGTAACGCTAGCTTCTCAACGATCAATGGATGTTAGTGCGTTTGCATCAGAAGATACAGAAGTTGCAGGTCTCTCAACAGTCGATACCTTTAAATTAGGTCGTAAAATTGAAAAAAATATCATTCGATTTGCCATAAACCAAAATCCCAATTATACTTTTAACCGCTTAAAAGATGTCTTTTTTGGTTTAACCTCAATGTCTGGTTTTATGGCGGAGCTTGAGAAAGTACAGATAACAATAGTAGGTGCAGAAAACTCTGTAAAATTCCTATCACAAGAGAATAAACTCTATATTGTTGAACAGCTATTGAAGTACATGGAGAAAGATTTAATAATCACTGAGGAACGTTTTGTGGGTACAGAACAGTTTGAAGCAAAACCTATCAGTGAGTTATTTGAAAGTAAAATTTTACGGAAGTATACAATTGCTTTGAATGGTGATTCAGAATTTGGTAAATCACAAAAAGATAGAAGTGAAACCAATATTTATGAAGATCTGGATGCATTACCCTGGTATGCCTATGATGACAATTTTGGGACAAGCGAAGAAAAGTATCTTGTCCTAACTTTAAGTAAGATGATGTCGGAGTTAGAGAAAAAATGGTCTGACATTTACTTGTTAAGGAATGAAAAAGCTGTTAAAATTTATAGTTTTGATGCTGGACAAGCGTTTGAACCTGATTTCTTGATGTTTGCTAACAATAAACGCAATGGAAACGTATCATGGCAGTTATTTATTGAACCTAAAGGAAGCCAATTTCAAGATGCTAATGGTAGATTTGAAAATGGAAAAGAAGGCTGGAAGCAGAGGTTTTTGACTCAGATTACTGAAAAAGATGAGGCAAAAATATTATTGAATGATGATAAATACCGAATTATTGGATTGCCATTCTATAATGAACAGTTGACTAAGGAAGAATTCAAAGAGAAATTAAGAGGTTTGTATTGAGGAAGAATTTGAGCGCTTGTTTGTATGATGCTACTGAATTAGTGATTGCGAGCTTATGTGTGATATTAAAGATGACAAAATGATTATTTTAGTCTTGGAATTTGGACATCCAAGAGATATTTATTAAATCATAATTGTACAAGTGCCCAGAGCGTATCAGTTAGGCATAGTAGTACTACTACTACGATTCAGCGTGCACCTCTGTTAAGGATAAGACATTCCAAAAAGAGGACTAATATGAACTGTACCCCAAAAGTTAGACAGAAAATCTAACGATTGAGGTGCAGTTCATTTTGTCTCTATCTTTCAAGGAGCCCTTTCTACTCGTATTTTATTTTTAGGTTGAGCGTGTTACAATGACACTAGCATTAAAAAGAAGGAATTGAGTTATGGAGCCAGTCAATTTGTTGTTCACTGTCGATGATGCCTATGTCGAGCAGCTTAAAGTAACGCTCTATTCTGTTAAGCGAAATCTATCTGCTGCTGAGGTGCATGTTTATCTTCTGCAAAAAACACTCCTAAGAAAAAACGACCAGCTAGCTCGTTTTTGTCAAGCCTTAGATTATCATTACCATCCTATTATTGTAGGGGATCAACTCTTCAGGGATGCCCCGACGACAGATCGCTATCCTGATACTATTTATTATCGCCTTCTGGCGCACGCGTTTTTACCGGAAGATATGAACAAGATTCTCTATCTGGATGCAGATATCCTCTGTCTCAATGATTTTAGAGAGTTTTACCAGCAAGAATTGGGGCAAAATCTTTATGCCGCGGCCAGTCATAATGCTGACAGTAAAATTATGGATATGATCAATCAGCTGCGCCTTCAGAATTATGAGATGGAGTCCTCTTATTTCAATACAGGTATTCTCCTTATGAATCTTCCTATGATTCGTCAAACTGTAGAGCGTCAGGATATTTTAGACTATATCGAAAAGAATCGGACCAAGCTGATTTTGCCTGATCAGGATGTCTTAAATGGCCTCTATGCAGACAGAGTACAAGCTGTGCCTGATGAGATTTACAATTACGATGCTAGATACAGTCGTTTGTACCAAGCACGTAGCAGCGGCCATTGGGATATTGACTGGGTTATTGAAAATACAGTCTTTTTGCACTTTGCTGGTCGAGACAAGCCTTGGAAACCTAATTATACTACCCGCTATGCAGCTCTTTATAAATATATGGCTAAAAAAGCGCATGAGATTTAAAGTAGAAGCGCTTAAAATCGACTCGAGTGTTGAAATGGAGGCAGACCAACGAAAGAACGGGAGAAGGCACAAGAAGGTTATTTCTGCGATCCGATTATGATGAAAGTATAGAAGATTAGTTGGGAAAAAGTTTTATTAATATTTAGTGCTATAACGGGAGAAAGATATGTACATCGAAAAACTTAAATACTTTATTGACCTATACGATTGTAGAAACTTTACTGAAACGGCGAGAAAAAACTATATTTCTCAAGCTACCATTAGTCAATACATTTCTAGCTTAGAGAAAGAGTTTGATACGGTATTTTTCGATCGTTCTAAAAATCCCATAAGATCTACAGAGTCAGGAAAAATATTTTATGATCATGCACAATTATTACTGAGGCAGTATGAAGAAACCCAAGAGGCTATTTGTCGTTCCCAAAGTCAACAAATTCCCAAAATTACTTTAGCTTATACATCTTTAAGTGATATAAAGTTACTGCTACCTCTTATTAGCTTTCTAAAGAATCAACCACAAGTTTTCAGTGTGGAGCTAGAAAAAGTTGACTGCAAGGATATTGAGAACTATCTTTTAAAAGGATTGGCTGATATGGCACTATCATTTTCAGAGGAGTTTATGAACGAGGACATATCAAAAATGATCGTTAAATCCGGGACTTACAGAGCTTTAGTTCCGAAAGGACACGATCTTTTTAAATATGATAGTATTGATGTCGAGAATTTATATAAGTATCCTTTGCTTATGCTAAGTGAAGAAAAAATGGGAAAGCCTTATCAAACAATGAGGGAACGTTCCTTGGAAGATGGCTTTTATCCAAATATAGCCAGAACTGTAGATGATTTTGAAGAAGGTTTCTTTTATATCCTCACTGAGCAGTTGATTGGATTTGCGATTGATGAGTATGCTCTTGATAATTTAAAAGGAATTATCAAGAGTATTCCCATAAATAGTAGTCAGCATACTTATGAACTTGTGCTAGCCTATAAGGATGACACTGAGAATGAAGCATTAGCCCAGTTTATAAGGCAGTTAAGCACTTACATATTATAAAAATTTATAGCTCATCACAAATCAGAATTGGCATTTTGGTAGCGTTTCACCTATAATAAGTTTATCTACTGAAAGTGAGGATATTCACATGGGCAAATTATTATTAACAGGCGTTGACGGAAATTTGGGTAGTCTTGCTGCGGATTATCTGCTTAGCCTAGCAGAAAAATCTAGCCTTATCTTTGGCGGCTATAGCAAGTCAGCTCTTGAAAAATATGAAAATCAAGGAGTTGAGACTCGCCAAATGAATTTCAACCACAAAGGTCTGGCTGAAAAATTTGAAGATGTAGCGGTTTTGGCCCTTATTTCTATGCCATTTGTTGGTGAAAAACGACAAGCCGCTCATAAAAATGTTGTAGATGCAGCTAAAGAAGCAGGAGTGAAGAAAATTATCTATACTTCTTTGGTAAATGCATCTGATTCAACCAATCCTAGTAAGGAAAAGATCGACCATGCTTTTACCGAAAAATATATAGAAGAATCTGGTCTCGATTATATTTTCTTACGGAACTCACAGTATGCTGAAGCCATGATTACAAACTATTTCACCTTTGTTCACGCAAACGCACCGCTTGCTAATAGCCAGGGCGATGGCAAGATGGCTTATATTTCTCGAAGGGATTGTGCAAAAGCAGTGGCTTACGCTTTGTTAGCAGATGATTTGCATAAATCTATACAAAATATTAATGGACCAGAGCTTTTGACTATGGCAGAGTTTGTGGCCATTGGTAATGACGTTACTGGCAATAATATTACTTATAAAGCAATTACCGACGATGAAAATTATGCTATCTTTGATGCTATGGGTGTCCCTCGTACAACCGATGGTGATTTTAAAGATAACTCTGAAGCCCCTTATTCATCGGAAGGTATGGTGACGTTTGCTCAAGCCATTCGTGAAGGTAAGATGGATCTTTGTACTGATGATTTTGAAAATCTTACGGGAGACAAGGCTTTGACTGTTCGGTATATGTTTGAACATGAAGCAGAATTCCAAGTTGGAGAGCGACACTCTCAAGATAATTAAATAATACAGCGACAACACCTCTTGCAAAATATAAAGACTTCCTAGCCGCTTCAAGCGTCTATGTTAGGTTTCCTATTTTGCTGTGTGTCGCACACTTTTGTCGCTTAATTAAAGGAGAAATATGATGACTAAAATTGTGGTTAATGGAGTTGACGGTAATTTGGGGGCTCAAGTTGCCAAAAATGTTTTAGAGTTATTGCCTAAGGAATCATTACTCTTTACAGCACCCAAAGAAGATGGATTAGAGTGGTATAAGCGGGAAGGAGTTGCAACAGCTGTTGCCGATTTTACCTCTCAGGAAAATTTAGTTGAGGTCTTTGATAATGCTGATAAGGTATTGCTCGTATCGATGCCATTTGTTGGTGAAAAACGTCGTTTTGCTCATAAAAATGTAGTGGAAGCCTGTGTAAAAGCAAATGTTAAACAAATGATTTATACCTCAGTTCTTTCAGCAAGTCATCCCTTCAATCCAAGTATTGAAAATGTCGATCACAGCTATACAGAAGCACTGATTGAAAACTCACCATTAGATTATATTATATTGAGAAACTCTTTGTTCGCGGAAGCCTTTATTAGTGATTATCTGCGATCTGTAGAGTCCGGCGAAGATACGATTTCAAAAAATATGGGAGATGGTCGTGTTTGGTTCATTTCAAGAAAAGATGCTGCATTTGCAGCTAGCTGTGCTTTGGCAAATGATTTATTACACCGAGAAATCTTGAATATCAATGGTCTGGAACCAGTGTCTTATCAACGCTTTTTAGATATTGCGAATCAGGCAACTCAAAATAATATTACTTATACAAAACTCACGGATGAAGAGCTTTATGCTTATTTCGACAGTATTGGTGTGCCTCGTGATACTGATGGTGATTTCAGTAAGAGTCCTATTCAGGCAACATCTGAAGGAATGGTCAGCTTTGGTACGACTGTTACTCAAGGGTTCTTAGATGTAGCAGCTAGTGATTTTGTTAAACTAACAGGAAGGCGGCCAATTACAGTAGCCCAAATGTTTGAAAGTCCAAAGGAATATCTCTTAGGCGATAGACATGTGGCGGAGTGAAGAGAAAGTATAAAATAGTCATAGTCAGAGAAGGTCACTTAGATCTTCTTTTTTATTGGAGTTATTCTCAATTGAATTTATGAATTGCTCTGTTCCACAACTATACGTGATATACAAATCAATAATTAAAAGCCCTTGAAATCACTTAGTTTTAAGGACTTTTTGGATGTTTTGAAATAGCGATTGATTACTGTCTTACTCTATCAAGAAGTAATTTAATTTTGAGGTCGGTCTAAATTAGTACAATAAAAGTATCAATTCTTTAAATGGTTTAATAGAGAGGCATCATTGCCCCCTACTCAGAATAAAAAATTAAAATTTAAGAATCGATTACTGATGTTTATTTTTCACCAAAATAGAAAGCAGAGAGTCAAAGGTGGGTTCTTTTAATAATTTGGCTTGTAGCTTTTCTGAACTTATAAAATCTAATAGTCGCTCATAGATGAATTCCATTTTTTCCGGTTCTTCTGCCTTAATAGCAAACAAGAAAACAAATTTTACTAGTTTGCCATCCCATGCGATTCCTTTCGGTGCAATTACAGGAAAAATGGTACTTGTTATAACGGCATCACCAAGTGGGTGTGGTAGGGCAACAGAGTCCGAAATGATGGTAGATGAGATACTTTCTCTTTCATAAACTTCAGTTAAAAAGTTCTCTTTGACATATCCTTGAGAGAGTAGCTCTGTATGTAGATAACTTAGGACATCTTCCTTTGTCGATTTCTTGTGTATAACATGGAAGTGTTTAGCTGAAAGTAATCCTTCAGGAGTGTTAATTGAATGAACCGCCAACTCGTTTATTTTATTACCAATTTGGGTCATTGAGGCATCTAAATCATTAACGTCGATAAAAACAATGTTAGCGGTATTTTCTCTAATAGGTATAGTAGACACAATTAGATCAAATTTATTGAATGGCTTATCATAGGTTAAAAAAGTAGTGTAGGAGAGTTTTTCAATATTAAAAAAAGCATTAGGAAATTTTCTTTTTATCTTCGCTTCAATGATTGAACTAAGAGTCTGTCCTGTTCCGCAAATAATAGCTAAAGATACTTGTTTGTGGTTTTCTGCGCTGTTACGTTCTATAGCATTTGCAAAGTGCAAAGCGATATATGAAATTTCATCTTCTGAAAAGTGGATATTGAACCTCTTAACAATTTCCCTACTGCAGCCAATTGCTAAATCAAAGGCATAAGGGAAATTATTTTTGACAGTATTCAATAAAGGATTGTTTCGATTGCCCTTGATGGTTTGAATCTTAAGAAAAAGTTTTATATGTTCTAGCAGATTGTTTTCTAAGGTAAGATCATCAATCCAATTTGAATCAGTCAACTTTTGTAAAGTATTGTGGATGAGTTCAAGGATATTCTCAGCAAGCTCTTGATTTTCGTTGATTGCTGAATCATCGATGAGATGTGGAGAATTTTCAGCTATGCAAAAATTAATATAACTTCTTTCTATAGCTGATAGCTTTAAATCAAATTGCTTTTCAATGATTTTAATGAACTGGTTAATTACTGGTCTGAAATGTTGACTAAGTCTAATACTTTGCTCAAATTTAGATAGCGTATGCCCAGCTTTAACTCTACTGACAGTTAACAATAAACTTGTAAAAATATTTCTTTGGAAGTAATCAGAATCAATAAATATTTCTTTAGAAAGCTGTTCCTCATAAATCTTATTAAATTGATCATAGTTGATATTGCTACAGACGTCTTTCTCGGCAGAAGTTGCAGCTGTGAGATATTCTGTAAAATTATTTTTGAAAATGAGATCTATGATGGCACTTCTAAAGTCTTGTTCTTGACCAAGTACTTTATATCCTAAATTACTTTTATTTTGAATTTTGAGATTATATCCAGTTAGAGATTGTCTTAAAGCGCGTAAATCACTGTAGAGTGTATTTTGGCTAACGAATAATACAGACTGAAGATAGTTGTGGCTGATAAATTCCTCAGAAGTTAAAAATAGGCGAATAAGAAAGGTTAGTCGGGCTTCAGAAGTCGTAAAAAGAAATGTTCCAGTATCTTGGTGAGACCAAAATTCATCAAAGGCCTTTTTATCAAAGTACTCTATGACATATCCTTTTTTCCTGATTAAAATGACATGCGCACCATGGTCTTTAATATAATCATTGATAGTATTGATGTCCGAACGGATGGTTCTGTCAGAAACACTACAGTATGAACTTAATTCATTAATGTGAACAGCCTCTTTTTTATTCAATAATAGATTCACGATATCATCAAGTCTTTGGTAGTCAAAAAAAGACATAAGAACCTCCTTATTCTTAGGCTATTTTTATTTTATCATAAAATCATTTTTGAAAATTTTGATGTTTTTCAAACAAAAAGTTGAAAAAAGTAAAAAATATTTTTTGCTTCTTGCGGAAATAAAGTGGAAAAAGGTGTTAGTGACGTCTCCGTATTTTGATGTTAAGATGTATCTGTAAAATGAAAGGAGGTTGAGTAATGGAATTTACAAAAGACAATATTTTATTAGATGTTAACGTTAAAGATAAGTTAGAACTGTTTCGTTATATTGCTCAGTATGCTGGGAAAAAGAATATTATTGATAATGAATCTGCGTTAGTGACGGCCTTTCTTGAAAGGGAAGAAGAGGTCTCGACGGGGTTGCAAGATTCATTTGCCATACCACACGCAAAGTCGGATTTTATAAAAGTACCAACAGTTCTCTTTCTTAAGTTAAAGGAACCCATTGAATGGGAAACATTTGATGAGAAACCAGTATCAAATGTCTTTGTATTGCTGGTTCCTAGTAAAAACAGAGGCATATTGCATTTAGAAATGATTAGTAAAATTGCTACATCTCTTTTAGAAGAAGAATTCATTACCTCAGTCAAAAATTCATCAGATAAGGATGAATTAGAAAAACAAATCAAAAAAGCAATGGAAGGAGCTTATTAAAATGAAAATTGTAGGAATCACCTCTTGTCCAGCTGGGTTAGCTCATACACCAATGGCTGCTAAGGCATTGGAAAAAGCTGGTTCTAAATTAGGTTATAAAGTACGTATTGAGCAACAGGGTTCTATGGGACAAGTCAATAAGCTGACTGCTCAGGAAATTGCTGAAGCAGCGTTTGTTTTGTTGGCGACGGACCAAAAGATTGTGGATCAAGAACGTTTCGAAGGAAAAAAACAAATTCGAGTAAATATTGCAACATGTATTAAAGCACCAGAGGCTGTACTAACCAAATGTGTAGATGCAGTATTAAAAAAGTAATTAAGGTCGAATAAATAAAGGAGTGATTGGGATGAAAAAATTTCTTAACACGGCCAAAGGTCATTTAATGACGGGGATTAGCTATGCTCTCCCTATGATTATTGGAGCGTCATTAGTTGTAGCAATTCCCAAAATGATTGCTCTTGTAATGGGAATTACAAGTTTGGATCCCTATGCTGAAACGTCAGGATTCACGCATTATTTATATCAAATTGAACAAGTTGGTTGGGCTGGTATTGGCCTGATTAATACAGTTCTTGCGGGTTTTATTGCTTACTCAATTGCGGACAAAGCAGCCCTTGGAGCAGGTTTTATCGGTGGTGCGATTGCCTCAAAAACAAATGCCGGCTTCTTGGGAGCTATGATTGCAGGTTTTGTAGCCGGTTATGTTGTTGTCTGGTGTAAAAATCATATCAAAGTACCAGAAAAATATAATGGCATTTTACCTTTGATTGTTTTTCCGCTCTTTGGAACAATGTCCGTTGCTTTGGTTATGGGAGTTCTACTTGCAGATCCACTTGGCGCGATTAATACGGGACTTGTCGCATGGATTAAAGGCATGATTGAAAATGATGTCAATAAAGTTGTTCTGGCCCTTATTATGGGAGCTATGATTGGTTCTGATCTGGGTGGTCCAATCAACAAAGCATCTTGGATGGCTGGTAATGTTTTGCTAGCGGAAGGTATTTATCTTCCAGCAATTATCGTAAATGTTGCCATCTGTGCCGTCCCAATGGGGTATGCTTTTGCCTCACTTTTCCACAAAAATAAAATGAGTGATGAATTGTTGGATGCAAGTCGCAATAACTATGTGATGGGGTTCATTGGTATCACGGAAGGTGCCATCCCATTTACACTGGTAAACCCACTTAAGTTGGTTCCAGTTAATATGATTGGCGGTGCTCTTGCGTCAGCTATCGGTATTGCTCTTGGCATGTATGCTAAAATGCCTCCAGTTGGTGGTGTGTATGGTTTCTTTACAGTAGGCAATGGATGGGCTTATCTCATCGGTCTATTTGCTGGAGCAGCATTTATCGGATTGGTAGCCCCAATATTTGTCAACTTTAAAGAAAGTACTTCAACAGAAGACATTAGTGTTGATGATATCGAGATTAGTTTCGAGTAAATACGTATTATTAGCACATATCATAAGAGGTATGTGCTTTTTTAATAGGAAGGTTTAATCATGAAAAAAACTATACACATTGTTCCTCACTCTCATTGGGATAGAGAGTGGTATTTTACTACAAGTCGTTCAAAAATCTATTTGATGAATAATTTAAAGAAAGTTATTTCCTTATTAAAAGAAGAAAATGGTTATGATACTTATACTCTGGATGGGCAGGCTTCTTTATTGGATGATTATCTAGCTTGGTGTCCTGAAGATAGGGAAGTTATTAAAGAATTAGTCCAAGAAGGTAAGTTAATTATTGGTCCATGGTATACACAGACTGACCAAATGGTTATTTCAGGGGAAAGTATTGTCAGAAATATGCTCTATGGCATGACTATTTCCAAAGAGTTTGGTAATTACATGAATGTTGGCTATGTCCCAGATTCTTTTGGTCAATCAGCAGCAATGCCACAAATTTATAAAGAATTTGGTATTGAAGACACTCTGTTTTGGCGTGGTGTCAGTGATGATGATGTCAAGCAATCAGAGTTCAAGTGGCGTGGTGAAGACGGAACAACCGTTAATGCTTATCAAATTCAAGCAGGTTATTACATCGGTGGAGATATTCCAGAAGATGATAAGCGCTTAAAAGAATACCTACATAAAGAGCCCTATAGCAGAATTTGGGCAAGAAGTAGCACGGATCAGGTTGTTTTTCCAAATGGATTTGACCAAGCGCCGGCTAGGGAAAATCTCGTTGAATTAGTTGAGCGTATGAAGAAATTTTATGAAGGAGAGTTTGAATTTAAAATTTCAACTTACGCTGATTATATCCAAGCTATTAAAGAACAGCATCCTGAGTTAGAAGAAGTTGCTGGTGAGTTGCTAAATGGCAAGTTAATGCGTATTCATAAATCAATCTTTTCATCTCGCTCTGACTTAAAAAAATTGAATACTCAGGTACAAAACTACCTCGTAAACGTTCTTGAGCCCCTATTATCATTTTCACAATCTTTAGGTTTTGAATATCCAGTAGAAGTAGTCAAAGAAATTTGGAAGTTGATGTTTGAAAATGCAGCTCATGATTCAATTGGTTCCTGTGTTTCAGATACAACGAATGAAGATGTGTATTTGAGATATAAGAAGGCGCGTGATTTAGCTGAAAATCTTGCAGAATTGAAAATGCGTGAAATTGTCATGAGGATTGATACTGACCGAGATATTACGGCTACGGTGTTCAATTTGTCAGGTCGAGAAAAATCTGGAGTTTTTGAGACAACATTCTATGTTCCCCAGCATCATTTTGCTATTAAAGATGCTGAAGGGAATAGTTATAAGTACACGATTACTTCTTCTGAAGACCAAACGGACTATATTTTAGGGCAAGGAAATGTTCTGGATTCTACCAAAGAGACTTATAAACCATCCAAAGTTTTTAAGGTTGAAATTGCTATTAAGTTTGAGAATTTGCCATCTTTTGGTTATAAGTCATTCTATCTTGATTTGAATACAGATACTCATCAGGAACAAGCGATTTCTCAATCAACAACTATTGAAAATCAGTATTATAGCATTACTTTGAATGCTGAAAATACAGTTAATATTTTAGATAAAATATCTGGTAAACTTTACTGCAACCAGGCAGTTTTACAAGAAAATGGAGATGGTGGAGATTCATTTAACTATTCTCCACCACGTGAAGATTTAGTCATTAACTCTAATGAGTTTGTACCAGCTGCTTCAACAAGAGTTTCTAAGTTAATAAGTACAATGAGTTTAAGTTATGATTTCAAGGTTCCAAGAAATCTTGAAGAGCGTGCAAAAGGTCTTAAAACAACAGATCTGCCAGTTAAATTGGATATTACTCTAAAAGATAAGTCACCAATTATCGAGTTTAACTTTGAGGTAGATAATCGTTTTGTAGATAGTCATCGCATGTGCGTGTTATTCAATAGTGAAATTGCTTCTAAATTCTCTAAAGCAGACCACCAATTCGGTGCTATCAAACGTCCAGTAATTACTGATAACATGGCATTGTGGGAAAAAGAGCCGGAGAAATGGAATGAAGTTCCAATTGCGATTGAAACCTGTCAGTCATTTGTCACCTTAGATGATGATGAACGAGGTGTTGCTGTTATCCCTAAAGGTGTTCGTGAATATGAGATAATAGGAGATAATTTTGATACGATTCGCTTAACTTTGTTTAGAACATACGGCCACATGGGCAAAGAAAATCTCTTATATAGACCAGGACGTGCTTCAGGTGAGACAGTCATCACGACTCCAGATGCACAGTGTCATAAAGTTATGAATTACCAGTTTTCAGCTATTTATTATCAAGGAGATATGAACAGCTATCGTTTAGCAAATGTGGTAAGTGAATATCTCAAAGATGTTCAAATTTATCAATATGCGGATTACTTAAATACCCGCCTTCGCTTTACCCAATTTGAGGTTAAAAAAACATTGGCTACATCAAATGAATTGTTTTGTCTCAATTCAGATGGAATTCTCAGTGTTGTTAAAAAAGCAGAAGAGCGATCAGGATATATTATAAGACTTTATAATGGACAATACGATAAAGAAATCTCTCCAGAAATTTCTTTTAAAAAGCTTCCTTCAGTAGTAGAAATTGTAAACTTGAAAGAGGAAACAAAAGAAAGTTTGGATCTTGTTAGTGATAAAGTTGTATTGGGGCATTTAGGGTATAATAAATTTATGACATTATATGTAGAGTTTTAATAGGAGATTTAAATAATTGACTAATATATTATTTTTAAATCCTCTCAACCTTATACTCTCTGGGGGAATTGAAACTAAATAACCACCAAATAGGCAGCTTGAAGTCGTAGAAACGACTCTTGGTTTTGGTAGCTTGCTATTGCTTTGATTAACTTGTGCTATAAAATCTTCAAAGATAGAGACAAAAAATAAATCCGTCCCCACTTTTGGCTAGTTGGACGGATTTATTCTGTAAAACAAGCTGCCATTTTTTAACAGTTCTACATTGGAGTTGGATCGCCGTCCAGCTCCTTTTCTGCTTTATTGTACTATACTCAGTATTTTTTCAAATAAGTGTATAATTTCGTCCTGACGAAAACGTTAGGCATTTCTTTATCTTTGGTTTAATTTTCTATATTCATTTGGTAGCATACCATACCTATCTTTAAATTTCTGATAGAGTTGATTTTGGTTAGAGAAGCCTGTTTTTTCAGCGATTTCAGAGATAGTATATGTGGAGTTGACAAGATAATTTTCTACCTCGGATATTCGTTTAGTCATCTGTATTTCTTTAAAAGATTTACCGTATGAGTTTTTCAAAAGACTCGAGAGATACTTTTCGTGGTAACCATATAGTTTGGCAAGCTTTTTAAGATTAATCTCTTTATAATTATTTTCAATGTAATTGACGATATTAAAAATATTATTAGATAATGCATCTGAGAAATGAATTTCTGTTTGATTCTGATGTTCTCCAATATACAGCAATTCAAGGAAAATCAGCGAGAAATAATACTGGATAGCTTGGTGCTTGTAGTCTCTGTCACTGTAGTGTTCCAGAAGGAGGTCTTGAAATAGCCGTCTTATTTTGTTACTGTCCTTTGTTTTAAAAATAATATAGTTATTGTGGCTAGTATTTGAGTATAAAGTCTTACTAATAAAAGTAGACAATAAATTAGAAGTATCCACTGTTAGCAATGATTTAAGATAACTGTTTTTCATCACTATATTAATAATAATATCATCATAATCTGGTTTCCGTTTTTCACGTATCACTTGTGTATCAAAGAAACAAATGTCTCCAGCCTCCAGTGTTACCTCCTTATTATTTATAACATAGGTGCATTTGCCGGAGTAGATGAAATTAAGATTAATGTTGGAATAAATATGAGGAGGCATGGGGGTAAAACGAGAATCTTTACGAATGTGGAGAGGTGATACTCTTAGCTTGTAATCGTTAATCTCAAAAATTTCTTTTCCATTCAATATTCGCTGGGGAGTGCTGCCATTGTTATAACGCTTGGAAAGGCTATTAGGATTGGAAAGATAGTAACTTTCATTTTCTGTATAGGCAAATAAATGTTTCTCTAAGGATTTTATATCTTGCTCAAAATTCATAATACTATATTATCTTACTTTTTGATAGTAATCAACTATCTTTTTGACATTGTATGCGAGTGTTGGCTCATCTATAATAAAAGTGTAAAAACAAAGAAGGGAGCCTAGAATATGGCAAAAGACTATTCAGCTTTAGCCAAGGATATTGTGGCGCATGTTGGTGGAAAAGATAATATCATTGACTTACGCCATTGTGTTACACGTCTGCGCTTTACACTAAAAGACCAATCCAAAGCTGATACTGATTACCTCAAAAAGAGAGAAGGAATCGTAACGGTAGTTCAAGCGAGTGGACAGTATCAAGTTGTAATCGGCAATCATGTACCCGATGTTTATGCTGCAGTCCTTGAGCAAGGCGTCATGGCAACGACAACTTCTGATGACTTGAGTCAGAAAGACACTGATACCAATATTTTTAACAGGGTTATTGATGTTATTTCTGGTATTTTTCAACCAATTCTAGGAGTAATGGCAGCAGCTGGGATTATCAAAGGGATCGTAGCATTATTAAAAGCAGTTTTTGCTATTACTCCAGACAATTCGGCCCTAGCATTAGTACTCAATGCTGCAGGTGATGGCCTTTATCAATTTTTACCGATTATCCTAGCTGTTACAGCAGCTAGAAAATTTAAGATGTCAGAGTTTACCGCAGCAGCCATTGGTGCTGCCTTGGTATATCCAACTCTTCCTGCAGGTGTTGAAACACTGGAGAAAGCAGGAATTACTCATATGCTTGGTTTACCGTTTGCGCTACCATCATCAGGTAGTTATTTATCAACGGTTATTCCGATTATCTTAGCCGTTTGGTTTGCTTCACATGTTGAAAAGTTTGTCAAAAAAATGTCACCTGAAGTAGCAAAAATGTTCTTGGTTCCATTTACTACATTATTGGTGACAGTTCCATTAACATTTGCTATTGTGGGACCAGTCGCAAATCTTATCTCAGATCTGCTCTCAAAAGGATTTATGGCAATACTAGACTTTAGTCCATTTGTTTATGGTGCAGTCTTGGCTGGCCTTTGGCAAATATTGGTGATGTTTGGTTTGCATTGGGCCATTATTCCATTAGCTATTCTCCAATTTGCTGATAAGGGGTGGACAACAATTATTGTGCAAAATTCAATTGTTGCCTTTACCCAAACAGGTGTCCTTTTAGCAATTCTTCTCAAAACTAAAGAGAAAAAGGTAAAATCAGTTGGCTGGCCAGCATTTATTTCCTCAATTTTCGGTGTTACGGAACCCTCTATCTATGGTATCACTTTACCAATGAAAACACCGTTTTTGATTTCTTGTATTGTTTCAGCTGTTTTAGGTGGATGGACTCAGTTTTTTGGACTAAAGAATTATGCAATGGGTGCGCTCGGTATTTTTGGAGTCCCTGGTTATGTAAGCCCTAGCCAAGGATTGCGTCCTATGTTTATTCTTATCATTCTTGATATTCTTGCCGTTCTGATTTCGTTTACTATTCAAATGTTTGTTCCTGTTCCAAATTTATATGGGACACCTGATGAAAAATCTACTGTTAAGCAACAGTCTGAAGTTACAACTTCAGCGGTTGAACCAATTGGAGAAGAAATCCAAAGTCCCATGATTGGCTCTGTCGTTCGACTTTCTGAAGTGCCTGATGAGGTCTTCGCTTCTGGTGCCATGGGACAAGGTCTTGCGATTAATCCTACAGACGGTACAGTTGTTGCGCCGGCTGCTGGTGAGATTACTTTAGTGTTTCCAACTGGTCATGCTGTTGGACTGAAAACTGAGCACGGTGCAGAAATTCTGATCCATATTGGTATGGATACTGTGTCATTGGCTGGTAAAGGATTCAAGTCATTTGTAAAACCTGGCGATAAAGTAAAAGTGGGTGATAAATTGCTTGAATTTAACTTGTCAGAAATCAGGGAAGCGAAATTATCAGTTATTTCACCCATTGTCATTACCAATGCTTCAGAGTATCAGGCTATTAAGCCGACAGTAGCAGGTGCCATTAATTCTGGTGATTTCTTGATGAAGACAGTCAAGTAACTAAGAAATAAGAGTCTGGAAATATCTCAGACTCTTTCTTGGATTAGAGATGAGGAAGAATGTTTACTAATATTCTTAATCAAGTATTTTTGATGTTTGTATTGGTTGGGATTGGGTTTGCACTAAATAAAATTCAATTTCTTCATAAAGAGACAGGTCCTGATTTGACCAATATTTTGCTATATGTCATAAGCCCAGCGCTTATACTAAAGTCAATGCAGCAAGATCGGAGTTCCTATAGTTTAACAACAATTGCCCTTGTTGTTATTGCTCTGGTGATTCTCTATTTTATAGCTATCTTACTATCCAATGTGAGCTTTTCATATTTATGTTCTTTAGATATGAAGCGTAGTGCAATTATGGGAACCGTGTATTCTAATATTGGTTTTGTTGGAATACCGATTGCAAGTGCTTTATTTGGCGACAGAGGAGTGTTTTATTCAGCCATTGGTATTATGGTTTATAATACTTTTGTCTGGACACATGGAATGACTCTTTTTGAGAATGGTGACGGAAGTTTAAAAGAGAAGCTTCTAAAGATGTCTAAAAATCCTAACACCATAGCAATAAGCGTAGGTCTGGTATTGTTTTTCTCAGGTGTGAGACTTCCAACTACTCTAAACCAAGGTCTGGGATATCTGGCGGGTGCCAATACTCCCTTATCGATGTTTTTGATAGGGAATAGTTTGGCAAATATAGCGATGGATAGAAAAGTTGTCAAACCTTGGATGATTGTAACAGTGTTTTACCGTAATCTATTGATGCCAGTTATTGGAGTATTGCTATTTGCACTCATGGGAATAAAAGGAATAGACTATTTTGCAAATGTCGTTTTATTTGCTTGTCCAATCGGGTCTTTAGTTACTCTATTTACAATCCAGGTCAAAGGAAATCCTGAGTTTTCAATTATTGAAATTGGTCTCTCAATTGTAACTTGTATTATATCAATACCAGTAATTTATCTTATAGCACAATTAGTCATGCAACAATGGTTTTAGAGAAAGGAGTTCAGAATGTCAAATAAATTTCCAAAAAATTTTTTATGGGGCGGTGCAATTGCTGCAACGCAAGCAGAAGGAGCCTACAAGGAAGATGGGCGTGGTTTAATCAAACTCGATGTGACTACAGGGGGAACAAAAGATACTCCTCGTATGACAACTTACCTTGATAAGGATGGTAATTCGGGTGAGGTACCGGGTCGTGGTCACCATGCAGTTATTCCAGAGGGAGCACACTATGCGGTTTTGGAGGACCACTATTATCCCAATCATGATGGTGTCGATTTTTACCATCGCTATAAGGAAGATATTAAGCTCTTTGCCGAAATGGGCTACTCCATTTTTCGATTATCGATTTCTTGGAGTCGTATTTTCCCGAATGGTGATGACCAAGAACCCAATCAAAAAGGTTTAGATTTTTATCGTCAAGTATTTGAAGAGTGTCATAAATATGGTATAGAGCCCTTGGTTTCAATTTGGCACTTTGATACACCTTTAAATCTAGAAGTGAAATATGGTGGTTGGAACAATCGTCAATTGATTGATTTTTACGAAAGATATGCCAGGGTAATCTTTACAGAATACAAAGGTCTTGTTAAGTATTGGCTAACGTTCAATGAAATTAATAATACGGTCATGATGTTGGATATGTTTGGCAGAAAGGCTACTAAAGAGATGTACCAACAGGGCTATCAGCAACTGCATTATCAATTTGTAGCCAGCGCGCGTGCTGTTAAAATTGGACATGAAATTAACCCTGAAAATAGGATTGGTTGCATGATTTGTGGCATTACATTTTATCCGGCAACGTGCGATCCCAATGATGTTCTGGCCAATGAGCATAAATGGCAACAAGGAATTTATTATTGTGGAGATGTGCAGGTAAGAGGGGAATATCCTACCTATGCTAAGCGCCTTTGGAAGCTACATGATGTGGAACTTGATATCACAAATAAAGATTTAGAAGAGCTACGTGAAGGCTGTGTGGATATGTATACTTTTTCATACTACATGTCGAACAATGTGACAACTCACCACTTGGATTCCAAAGATATGGTAGACGGAAATTATTCTACTGGGGCTCGTAATGAGTATCTAACTTATTCTGAGTGGGGATGGGCAGAAGATCCGCTCGGATTAACTTATTATCTTGAAAAAATTTATGATCGCTATGGAATTCCATTGATGGTCGTCGAAAATGGACTTGGAGCCGTCGATACCGTATCTGATGATGGCAGCATTCACGATGATTATCGCATCAACTATCATAGAAATCATATTGATGCTATGGCAAAGGCCATAGCAAATGGAGTTGATTTAATTGCTTATACAACCTGGGGCTGTATTGATATTGTATCTTCCGGTACAGGTGAAATGCGTAAGCGCTATGGCTTCATTTATGTCGATAAAGATGACAAAGGCAACGGGACATTTAACCGAACACCGAAAGACTCTTTCTACTGGTATAAGAAGGTTATTGCTTCTAATGGAGAGGACTTAGGATAATTAACAGTCAGGACCGCGATTGAAGTTTTTGCTATAATAAGCGTAAAAACTTTTGAAAGGATCATCATGCTCTACAAATACCTTCTTTTTGATCTCGATCATACCCTGCTGGATTTTGATGCTGCGGAAAACCTTGCGCTGCACCAACTTTTGCTTGAGGCGCAAGTGTCAGATATTGCAGCTTATATGGACTACTATGTCCCTATGAATCGTGGGCTTTGGGACGATTTGAGCTTGGGTAAGATCAGCAAGCAAGAGTTGATCGATACGCGTTTTGCCCGACTATTTGCCCACTTTGATCAAGATGTGGATGGCCGCTATTATGCCCAGCGTTATCAGCACTTCCTCAGCCAGCAGGGACAGGTTTTAGAGGGGGCTAAGGAACTTCTGGGAATCCTTGGGGCGCGTGGTTGTCGTCTCTTTGCTGCGACTAATGGGGTGACTTTTATCCAAAACGGTCGTTTGGATCGCTCTGGTATTAAAGACTATTTCGAGCAGGTGTTTATCTCGGATGATCTGGGTCATCAAAAACCGACTGTTGCTTACTTTGACAAGGTTGCGCAGGCTATCAAGGGCTTTGACCGCAAGCAGGCCCTTATGATCGGTGATGGTCTTCTCAGTGATATTCAAGGCGGTAACAATGCTGGGATTGATACGGTTTGGTACAATCCAGACGGTAAGGAAAATACTAGTCAGGCTCAGCCAACCTATACGGTAGCTACTTACCAGAAGCTACTAGAAATTCTCGATTAAGATGATAAATGGGTAGACTCAGTCCCTCCTTGGGATTGAGTTTCATTTTTGCATGATTTTATGAGGTTGGGCAAAAATTCGTCCAGTATTTCTGTTTTGGATAAACCCTTGGCCTTGGCGCAATGGTTGGGAATAAGACTTGTTGGTGGCGCCAAGAAGTTTTACCCCTGCACAATTCATTAGGTATTCTAACACCAATGGGCCACTACTGACCGGTCTTCCTTTTACACAAGGCCAAGTCAGAAAAAACCAAACGACGCTGCTCATCAGCTACATGAAATAAGCTGTTCTAAATTTTTTATCCAGCAGGTTCAAGCGCAAGCGAGCCCTATCTAACAGATACTGTTGTAACTGTCTTGCAAGCAGTAGGATTATTGCATTTAACAATCTTGTGATAAAATATAATGTGGATAAATAAGGGAGGAACGTGTGTTTATGTCTAAGGAACGCTTAGTCGCCTTTACAGACGCTATTCTTGCTATTATTATGACGATCTTGGTTTTGGAGTTGGAGAAGCCAAGCATTCTCAGCTGGTCTGCCTTCTGGGATTTACGGATGAATTTTTTTGCCTATACGGTCTCTTTTTTCTGGTTAGGAGCTATGTGGGTCAACCTGCACCAGTCTTGGCATGATGTGGAGAAGATTGGCAATAAGCAAGTCTGGCAGTCCCTTTTTCTCCTCTTTTTTGCCTCCTTCTTTCCGTATGCGACAAGCATTGTTGCAACTCATTTTGAGAGCAGTGTTGCCCAAGGTTTTTACGGTCTGATTGTTCTGCTGGTCAGCTTTTCTAATGTTTGGATGTATAATAGCTTGGCCCATATCAGCAGCAGTCCGCAAGCCAAACAGTTTGCCATCGGACACAATCGAGCCATGATTTATGATATTGCCGTCAAGTTTATCGGTCTGGCTGTTAGCCTGACGGTTTATCCTCCAGCTATGATGTATTCTGTTGTACTGGCAGCCTTCTTTGTTGTTGGTCCCATGCCAGCACGTTTCAAGAGATAAAGCTTGATAGTTAAAAATTAAAAAAGGAACGCCCCTTTTTGTAAGTAAATAGAGGGATTTGGAGGATTTATGGCATCGCTAATGAAGCACAAAAAAGTTGAGCTGACCGAGCTCTTTTATGACTTGGTCTTTGTCTACGGTATGAGTCAGGGCACGTCCTTGATTCATCATGTTCATCACGGAGTGATTCCTTGGATGAACTTTTTTTCATTTGCCATTGGAATGATCATCATGATTAATTCCTGGATGGTTCAGACCGTTTTTACTAATCGATTTGGGAAGAATTCTTTGACCAACATTCTCTTTATGTTTGCGCAGATGTGTCTCTTGCTGATTTCTTTGGCCTCATCATCTGGAGAGTTTACCCATCAGAGCTTCCAGTATTTTTATGGCCCCTACGCTGGGATTTCTTTCTTGCTATTATTGCAGTACCTTATCGAGTATGTGAGGGCTAAGGAGAAAGAGAACAGGCTTTTTATTAAACAGTTTTTTTACATTTTAGGACTAAGAACCACAGGTCTCTTGATATCTGTGTTCCTACCTATGTCTATTGGTCTGTGGGTGGCGGCTGCCAGTATCTTGATTAGCTGGATTTTGCCGGGTCTTTTAACCAGCAGAAGTGCGGTAAGGTCAGAGGTACGTCTGGTCAACTTCCCCCACTTGGTAGAGCGCTTATCTTTGCTGGTCATTATCACATTTGGGGAGATGATTATTGGTATCGCTAAGTATTTTACACCAGAGGCTTTGTCAGTCTACTCTGTCTTGATTTTTTCAGTGGTAGCTAATCTCTTTATGATCTATATCGTCGAGATTGACCACATGATTGATGTCAACAAGCCGGTGGAAAATAGTAATAGTTTGATTTACTGGCATTATCCAATTTTCTTCGGACTCAGTTTTGTGACAGTTTCCCTAGGTTTTTTAGGCGAAGCAAAGGCTGACAATGGTTTTTCCATCTTCCTGCTTTATCTTGGCATTTTCTTACTATTAATCAGTCTATTTGGTATTCAGCGATTCAATAAGGAGAGCCACAAGATCTCCTTGAGTTTGATTGGTCAATCGCTTGGAATCTGGCTGGCTGGTTGTTTGCTGAGCTGCTTGACTGTGGGGCACAGTTTTGCCTTAGTCATTCTAGCTGCCTTGGCCTGTGCCCTTTTAGCTATCGTTTTTGTTCGCTTTAACCTCAGTCATTTGGAGTAGTATTGGGCTACTAGGTATCTAAATAAATAGAACACCTCAACTTTTAAGAAGGTTTGGGGTGTCATTTTGATATTTAGGTTTACATAATTATTTATATGTTGATTTAAGGCATATTTAAACTAGGACTGTTTTACTCAAAAGAGAGCGGAAGAGGAAGGGCATTTTCACCAGTTTTTTATCCTTATCTATTAGTCGTTTGCCTGTTAATACTTTGAAAATCGAAATAATAAATTCTTAGCTGCATCTCGTCTGATTCTGATTTTCTTTGCACATAGGCCAGTATCTTTGGATAGTATCATTTTTTCCTATGATAAGATAAGTTTTTAGATTTTAGTCGTGTTATGATATTGGTAGTTAGAATCTAATAGAATAAAGGAGTTTGCGATGACAATGACAGAACTAAAGCCTTTTCCAGATGGTTTTTTGTGGGGCGGTGCAACGGCTGCCAACCAATGTGAAGGTGCCTATGATGAAGACGGGCGCGGCCTAGCAAACGTTGATGTAGTACCGATTGGTGAGGATCGTTTCCCTATCATTGCTGGTAAGAAGAAGATGTTCGACTTTGAGGATGGCTATTTCTATCCTGCTAAGGAGTCTATTGATTTTTATCACCATTATAAGGAAGATATCGCTCTCTTTGCTGAGATGGGCTTCAAGACTTTTCGCATGTCTATCGGCTGGAGCCGCATTTTCCCTAAGGGAGATGAGCTTGAGCCCAATGAAGCAGGGCTTCAATTTTATGAAAATGTCTTTAAAGAATGCCGCAAGTACGGTATCGAACCCTTGGTGACGATCACCCACTTTGACTGCCCTATGTATTTGATCGAGCACTATGGTGGTTGGCGCAATCGTAAAATGATCGAATTTTACGAACGTCTCTGCCGTGTCCTTTTTAATCGCTACAAGGGATTGGTTAAATACTGGCTGACCTTCAATGAGATCAACATGATTTTGCACGCACCTTTTATGGGGGCAGGCCTCTACTTTGAAGAAGGCGAAAATGAGGATCAAGTTAAATATCAATCAGCTCATCACGAACTAGTAGCTTCGGCATTGGCGACGAAAATTGCCCATGAAGTGGATTCCGATATCAAGGTTGGTTGTATGCTGGCGGCAGGTCAATACTACCCTAACACGCCAAATCCAGCAGACTACTGGCAGGCTATGCAGGATGACCGTGAAAATTATTTCTTTATTGATGTGCAGGCGCGCGGAGAATACCCAAATTATGCTAAGAAGAAGTTCGAACGTCTGGGATTGAATATTGAGATGACTCAGGAAGATCTCGACCTTCTCAAGGCTCATACAGTTGACTTTATTTCATTTTCATATTATTCAAGCCGTGTATCATCTGCTGATCCAAGCTTGACCGATAAGACAGCTGGCAACATTTTTGCTTCGCTGAAAAATCCTTACCTTGAAGCATCTGAATGGGGCTGGCAAATCGATCCGCTCGGCCTTCGCATTACCCTCAATACCATCTGGGATCGGTATCGAAAACCGCTCTTTATCGTGGAAAATGGTCTCGGTGCTGTTGATACCCCTGATGAGAATGGCTATGTCACAGACGACTACCGTATCGACTATCTGCGTGAACACATTAAAACGATGAATCAGGCGATCAACGAAGATGGCGTTGAACTTCTTGGTTACACCACCTGGGGCTGTATCGACCTTGTATCAGCTGGAACCGGTGAGATGAAGAAGCGCTACGGTTTCATCTATGTCGACCGCGACAACCAAGGTAACGGCAGCCTCAAACGCTCTAAGAAGAAATCCTTTGATTGGTATAAGCAGGTTATTGCATCAAATGGAACGAAGCTGGATTAGCAAACATATTTGAAGAGAAACCGCTTTATCTAAATGATCAGTAGCTTGTAATATAGAAGTCCGGAGATTCTCGGACTTCTTTTGCATGTCTAAGATATAATAGGGCTTCTCCTTGCTGGTGATAAAAGAATTAAAGATGATAAAAATCCTTGACAGATAAACCTTTTGAAAGCTAGAATAAGTCTGTATTTATTATTACCATTTTAGGTTTTTATGAGGAGGAATTTCATGGAAATTAAAAGTAGTTTATCTGCCGCTCAATTGCATGCCAGTCAGTTTTCATCCAAGGGAGGTGCGCTGGGTGGTCTGGGTGAAGTATCCAAGGATGACGCCACAACTGTGGCCGGCAATACTAAGGCGCATGAAGCGCTGGAGACGGTTAAATCAGCCCGAGAAGCGATCTCTGAACTGCTGAGTCATGCTTCTTCAAATATTCACAGTGTTGCCAGTGAATTTGAGACTGTTGATGCCCATCAGGCTCAGGCTATTCGTTCAATTTTGTGAGGGATCAGCCATGTTTCAGTTCTTTAGACAATTATTCAGACGCTCAAGCACTAGTGCTAATGGACAGTATCAGCCATTTAAAGATTATCCGCTGCCCCAACACACACCTGACCAGTTTAGGGAGATGGCTTCTCAATCCCTGACAGGCTCTGCTCAGCCGTCCGTTCAATCGGTCAATCCTGCTAGTGTTCAGGTCCTACCAACTGCAACGTCGTCTCAGCCAGCAGCCCCTCAGTCTGTTCAGCCTGTGAATCTAGCTGGTTCCCCAGTGGTTTCGCCAGTGCCTGTTCAAGCAGGCTCCAACTTGGATGTGACATCGCAGTCAAGACCAGATTCAGCTCAGAGCGTTCAATCAGTCTCTCTGAGGCAGTCGTCTGTTCCTAAGCAGGAGACAACGCCGTCTCAGTCGGAGCAAGGGCAATATGTGCCCAAACAGATGATTGCTGACAAGCCAGTTAAATCAAAACAGGGGACTAAAAAATCTGTTCCTAACACCAATTCAGATTGGCAAAGAGGAACCAGCCGAACCTTAATTCTAGAGAATGGGCGGCCAATCTCTAGCAGCGGCGTTCGGCCGATCCCGCCCAGTAAAGAGGACTTGGAGGAGCTGGAACGGCGCCGAGCCCGCATTAAAAAGGAGGCCGAAGCCGAAGCCAAACGTCAGGAGAAGCGCAAGCCCATAAAGGCCAAGGAAGCGGAACAAAGCCAGCTTTGGCAGCAGGAACAGGACTTGTATGATGAGGAATATGAGCTCCAGTCTAAAAGTCGGCGGTTAGAAGAACACGAGCAGATGGCCGGTGATGTCTTTAGTCAGCTGGGCGGTGTCTTAGAAGGTCTGGCCTACGCTTATCAATTTTCTGGTGAGCCAGCAGGGAACCGCCATAGTTTCTTTCAAGAGCGGGACAGCGCCAGTTATTTACTGGAAGAAGCCAAAGAGGCTGTACAGGTTCGAAAAAGGCAGGTTATCGAGAAACAGGGATTGTTTTACGATCAGCGTCAGAAACTGACGATTGAGATAGACGATTTAGAAGAGGAGATTCGAAAGATTCCATGAGTATTGATATGTATTTGGAGCAGTCACAGGCTCAGGCAGCCAGTGCTAAGGCCTTAGCCCAACAGGAGATTCAAGCTTATGAAGAACTGGAGACAGCCTTAGAAGAATTTGAGAACAGCCAAGCTGATTTAAAGGGAAAGGCTTATGATTCTGCCCGCCTCTATTCGGAGAGCGTTCTTCGTCCTTTGGTTGCCGGTGCCAAGCGTTTAGCGCAGGCGGTTGGTGAGGCTGTTCAGCGCTTCCCAGAAGCTTATATGGAACAGGTGGCTCATGAGAGTCTGAAAGAATCGGAGCTGGAGATGGCTATTGCCGAGTTAAATCTGCGGATTTCCAACGCTCGGGATGCGGTTGACGCTATGAATCTGGATCGCCATGATGCCAATGAAGGGGCGCGGCTGAACAGCTACAATCGGATGATTGAGATAGGGGAGAGCAGCAAGCGGGTTTTGGAGGAGAAGTTGGAGAAGCTCCGTGCCTTTCATGCTTCCTCTCCGCAGCTATTTTCAGAGATTGATGCCCTGAAGTCTGTGGTTGAGACGGGCTTATCCGAGGCAGGCCAGTGCTGGGACAGTAAGAGCGGGACTTTTAAGGTGCCGAAAGACAAGGACTGGGTGAAACAGCTCAATACCATGATGGTGAAGGCTGGTGAAGTGTTGAGCGTGTCCAAGGAAGAACGCGTTGCCTTTAGAAACATGTTACAGACCCAGTATGGTTTTAGTGCTGAAGAAGCTGATATTATGCTGGATGTTTATGTTGGCTTGGTCAAGGAATATGACGGTAATAAAGATAAGGCTAACCAGCAGTTCTTCGTCTATATGGGTTCATTTGTTTATGGTGATAGCTATGTTGGAGGTTATTCATGGTCATATGTTGGAGGGTTGATCAAACCTGATGAGGTTGAGAAGAAGCTAAAAGATTTAGGGATTAGCTCTAAAAAGATTGAGATCCTTAAAACTGCGATTTGGAACCAATCTAATGTGACTGGGCTTTCTGGGACAACCAATGAGGAACGGCTAAAAGAGCTTGCAAAGGTTTATGATATGGATGCCGGAGATGATAATGATAGGAAACGTTTACAAGAGTTGTTAGATCAATATGGTGGCAAAACGGATTTTGCCCATACCAGCGCAACTGTTTCTGCTCATTATAAGAAAAATTTTTTCTTTGATGGTACACAAAATAAATATGCGGGATACTACGGTGATTTAACGATTCCAGGAGATATTTCGATGAACAATGGGGATTATCATGCGGATCTGGATGCGGTGAACCTCTATAATCAATTAAAAGGAGGCAAGAATCTTGTCACCTCTATGAATACTTATTTTGATAACGTAGAATCTGACGATAGTTATCGGGCTGAACAGTTTGTGACCAATATTGGAGATGGTGATTATGACAAGGGTATGAAAATTCTTGAGTCAGAATATGAAGTCTATACCTTTCAGGCAGGGGAAAACCCCTTGTACAAAGACTTTATAGACAGTCTTAAAGAAAAGAGTGATGACCTGAAAGTAGATGGTAAGTGATATGAAACGTCATTATAAGCTATTATTGGCTATTCTACTCACCTTACTTTTAGCTGGTTTTGTTGCTTTATCTGTATTAAATCATCAGACGCGTCAAAAAAGTACCAATATTTTTGATGAAATGTATTATGATGAGACATCTTTTGCGACTCGAGTTTTCCATTTTGGGGGCACCCATTTTAATCACGTAAAAGGTGTTAAAGCTTATCACAGGGGACGCGGAGATGAAGGAGCTATCCCCATTGAAGGACCTAATTCTAGTTATCGTTATGATAAGTCTACGTTAGAAGAAGGTAGACGATATCTGAATATCTATTTTTACTACCCTCCTGATACTCTTTACAACGATGGTATTGTTAGATTTTCTACAAATTGGGCTTTGGATGATGATTATAACATTGGTATTAATTACTACTATAATGCCAAAACAAAAGTTCTGTCTAAATCATATTATATTTATGTGTCTCAGCATGATGAGATTCTATACACAGGTAAGCAGTCCTCTGAGATTGCTAGAATATTGAAAAAGAAAAATATTTCTGAAGTGGAAATCTACCATTACGGCGACAAAAGTCTGCACAAGATTTTAAAGGATTGGTCTTCTGTCTATCACAGTCGTTTTTCACCAAATATTGAGCACTGGGGCAAAGTAGAGGTCAAGGAAGTTCGGACTACCTCAGATGATGACTTAGAGGAACTGACATCAAAGTAAAATGAAACGAAGTTACAAGATCTCTCCAAGTAAAAAATATTTAAAAATCTATTTTAAATCTTAATTTTCTGTGCTACACTGATGAAAACAGGATAATAAAGGCGAGGTCAGAATGGTAGAAATAGAAAATAAAAGAGAATGGTTCGGTCCATTACCCCAAGGAGCAGCTAGTAGGCGCCCTATAACCACTAAGGTAAAAACGATAATAGTAGGTGCCCTCATCTACTCGCTGGCATTCTATGGTATTGTTATTTATCGATATGTGACAGGTCAGGCTGATGGTTACTGGCGATTTGTGGCTGAGAGAAACTATAATCTGGTTACAGAGCGATGGGAAGAATGGGATGACGAGTACGATGGCTGGAAACGACCAGTCTTAGTAGTAGCATCGCAAAGAGTGACCATGTACCGCTATGGCGACCATGTCAATAGCTTGGTTATTGATGAGCCTCAAAATAGCTACCGCTTAAATCCTCTATCAAGAAAAGTTGTGCCAAACTTATCGGTAAAGGCCTATAAAAAGATGGTAAATAGTGAGGGTGATGGCAGCAATGGTGAAGAACCCTTGGAAACATATGCTAAGAGGTCTAAAATGACTTATAAAGTTAGTGGTGATTATCTGACTGTGACCTACTTTCATGAGGATGGCAGTTTGGAAAAACAAGTTAAGTATAAGTATATCGAGGACGCTGATTTTCATTTGGAGGCTGTATAGGATGTTATGGATTAAGTCTTTTAATAAGAGACAGCTGAACCTCCTCAAGTGGCTAATACCAAGTATACTATTGCTCCTTGGGGCAGGCTTCTTTTATCGCTATATGACTGGTAATATTGATGGCTATTGGTTGGAAGAATCTAGTTATAGGTACCATTATGCAAAGGATGTCTGGGAGGAAGATAAGGAAAATAGTAGTCCGGATTTGGTTGTTGCGATGGGTAGTCAATATCGTGAATTTGACAAAGATTACTACGAAGCTGAAGGAGATAATGAGTATGTAGCTAGTGATCCGCTATCAAACGGAATCAAGATAAAAAAATTCTCAAGGACTGTGGTCAACCGTTATTCATCAAGTGACTACGCCCGTCATTTGAGTCGGATTCAAGATGATTTTGACTTGACTGAGCCTTATGTGAATGGTTTTGCTCATACATATGCGTCTCGTTTACCAAGATATTACAAGAGGAAGGGGAATCGCCTGATTCTAACGACTTATGACAGAGAAGGAAGAAAGTCTCAGATTTCAACTTACAAGAAAATTTCTCCGAATAAGATTAAACTTTCAAAATATCCGCCTTATGAGAATGTATAACTTAGGAGGGAACCATGCGTGGGAAAAAGGCGATAATGGTAGGAAGCAGAAGCGGTCTAAATTAGGTTTGCAAGCTAAGCAAGATAAGAAAATTAAAACCATAGCATAACTCCTCGAAATGTTGGATAGTTTTCCACTATCAATATTATCTCAATTATTGGAGGGCTCTGCTATTGCTTCAGTCCTGAATGATTCATACGGGATTGTGCACTGACCCCTGAAAGTTGGATAAGAAATTATTACAAGGATTTAGTTTTGTGTTGGACGGGACTAAGTCCTTTTAGTTTTGTTTTAATGCGTTTATTATTGTAGTTAAAAATGTAATCTGTAATAGCTTGTTCTAGCTCATCAAGAGTCTGGTAAGATTTTTCATAGCCGTAAAATATTTCAGACTTGAGAATTCCTAGGTTGGCACATATTATCGGTTTTATGTTTGTGAGGATTATGGTAAATGGACTTTTGCTCATGCATAAATTTAATTTTACTCACTTTGAAAGTAGTGCCTTGGCTGTTATATTTACAGGTTTGATTCTATTTGTCATAAAAGAAATCCTCGTTCAAATGCTCAGAGCTGGATGAAAAAATAGCAGAGCTATTCAGCAAGAAAGTTGGCTCCGTTTTTTTAGCTTTGATGGCGATACCTTATCAGCAAAAGGAAAGGCTGCCTTATCAGTCCATCCTGAAATTGTTAAATGCCCCCCGAAAAAAATTTGGAGCGGTCTTATAATTTGTAGGCATCATAAAGCTAGCTCTAGTAAGTCCTGCTGGACTTTAATACAAAAAGTCTGCCTCCTCCTTTAGCAGAAAAAAGCGACACTCTCTTACTTTTGTATTTCTAGTGAAGGTCTTTGAAGAGCGGCAGAAGTATGCTATAATAAGCTGTATTGAGTAATTCCTACTCGTTGAAAATAAAAATATCTTACGAACTTGGGCTTGCTCTAGCTCGGTTTTAGTTGAGAAAGCTAATCTTTTCTTATTTCCAATTTCTAAGGGGTATAAAATGCCCTCCAGAGCAGCTCGGGCTTTGCCTTGTCCAATTTAATTTTCTTTGAGTAGTTGTTTAGTAGTTAGGAGAGAAAAATGGAATTAACGCGTGATCAAGTTTTTGTTAATCAGTACCACTATGACGCTCGTAATTTGGAGTGGGAGAAGCAGCACGGGGAGCCTAAGACTAATGTAGAAGTAACCTTCCAGTTGGTCAGCAAGGATGAGGAAAAATATGAGACACACTTGGTGTCGGTTCTCCAGTTCCAAATTGTACGCAGTGAGTTTGTTATTGCTGGTGTTATTTCGCAGATGGTTCATCTTAAAAACCGCCTCGTCAATGAGCCTAAGGAATTTTCACAAGAAGAAGTGCAAAATTTAGCAGCCCCTCTTTTGGAGGTCTTGCAGCGCATGACTTATGAAGTATCAGAGATTGCTTTGGACCGTCCGGGTATCAGTCTAGAGTTCTAAGATGAAACTAGCAATTATCACAGACTCATCAGTCTATTTGCCGTCGGAATTTTTGGATCACCCAGATTTGTATATCTTAGATATTCCGATTATGATAAATGGTGAGACCTATGTTGAAGGGAAAAATTTGACTATTGAGGAGTTTTACCCTAAGATGCGTCAGGCTGCTAGTCTACCTACAACCAGTCAACCCAGTATCGCTGAGCTGGATGATATTCTGACCAATCTAGTTATCGGTGGCTATACACATGTATTGGGACTCTTTTTGTCCAGCGGTATCTCAGGATTCTGGCAGAATATCCAATTTTTGATTGATGAGCATAAGGAATTGACGATTGCCTTCCCAGACAGCAAGATCACCAGCAGTCCTATGGGGTACATGGTGATCTCGGCTCTGCGTATGGCTGAATCAGGTCGGAGTTTTGAAGATATTCTAGCTTCTGTTCAGTTCATGATTGATGGGACGCAGGCTTATATCGTAGTTGATGACCTCAATCATCTAGTCAAGGGCGGCCGCCTCTCGAACGGTGCAGCCCTTTTGGGTAATCTCCTGAGCATTAAGCCCATCATGTACTTCAACGATGGAGGTATTGAGGTTTTTGAGAAGGTCAGGACAGAGAAAAAAGCCTTCAAACGTTTACTAGCTATCCTCGATCATCAATCCCAGCAGGCAAACTGCCAGACTTGGATTATTGAGGCTAATGCCAAGAGTAAGGCTGAACATTTTCGCCAGCTTTTGGTAGACAGTGGTTATCAGGGTCCCGTTGATATTGTGCCTTTTTGTGGCGTGATTTCGACCCATCTGGGTGAAGGAGCGGTTGCTGTTGGATTTACACCGATAAGAAGCAGCTGACTGATAGACTGTTTGCAGATAGTATTATAAGGCTGAAGGCAGGATTGGCATGGTGCCAGAGGTACTATAAGAGGAGGAAAGAAAGATGCGTATTAAAGTTATTGTTGCAGGTTTTAAAGGACGGATGGGCTCAACTGCAGTCGACATGGTTAAAGGCGATGCCGATCTGGAATTGGCAGCCCTCCTAGATCCTTTTGCGACTGAGAAAGAAGTCGATGGTGTCCCTGTTTTTACTGACAAGAAGGATTTAGTTGGTTTCGATGCCCAAGTTTGGGTGGATTTCACCATGCCTAAGGTTGCCTATGAAAATACTCGCTTTGCCTTAGACAATGGCTTTGCGCCTGTCGTTGGAACAACAGGCTTTACCGAAGAACAAATTGCTGAATTGGTAGCTCTTTCTGCTGAGAAGAGTCTAGGTGGTTTAATTGCCCCTAACTTTGCGATTGGAGCGATTTTGCTGATGGAATTTGCAGCCAAGGCTTCTAAGTATTTCCCAGATTTGGAAATTATTGAACTCCATCATGATAAAAAAAAGGATGCCCCAAGCGGTACGGCAATTAAGACGGCGGAGCTGATTCGTGAAGCGCGTGATTTTAAACAACAAGGTGCTCCTGATGAAGAAGAGAGTATTAAGGGTGCACGCGGGGCAGCTTTTGACGGTTTCCGCATTCATTCGGTGCGCTTACCTGGTTTGGTAGCCCATCAAGAGGTGATTTTTGGGGCTGAAGGTCAAGGACTAACTTTGCGCCATGATTCCTACGACCGCGTTTCCTTTATGAGCGGTGTTAACCTCGGTATCAAGGAAGTTGTTAAACGAGATAAACTTGTGTACGGTTTGGAACAGTTGCTATGAGATTAAAACAGTTGCCTTCTGAATTTCAGGAGGCTTTGCCAGTGTTAGAGAAAATAAAGCAAGCAGGATTTGAAGCTTATTTTGTAGGTGGTTCAGTCCGTGACGCTTTGCTTGGCCGTCCCATTCATGATGTCGATATCGCAACTAGCTCTTATCCACAAGAGACCAAGGAAATTTTTGATCGAACGGTTGATATTGGTATCGAACATGGAACAGTTTTGGTCTTGGAAAACGGTGGTGAGTATGAGGTGACCACTTTTCGGACGGAAGATGCCTATGTGGACTATCGCCGACCTTCCAGTGTTTCTTTTGTGCGCTCTTTAGAAGAAGATCTTAAAAGGCGTGATTTCACTGTCAACGCCTTTGCTTTAGCTGAAGATGCCCGCGTTATCGACTTATTTAATGGTTTGAGTGATCTGGACAATCATCTCTTGCGCGCTGTCGGTAAGGCTCAGGAGCGTTTCAGTGAAGATGCTTTGCGAGTTATGCGCGGTCTGCGCTTTGCGGCCAGTCTTAACTTTTCTATTGAGGAGCAGACTTTTGCTGCTATGGAACGCTATGCTCCGCTCTTAGAAAAAATTTCGATTGAACGTATTTTCATTGAATTTGATAAATTGTTAACAGCTCCCCATTGGAAAAAGGGACTGCAAGCTCTAATCGACAGCCAAGCTTACGAGTATCTGCCAGATCTAGCGGGAAAAGGACCGGCCTTGGAGCAGTTTTTAGTGGTGTACGAAGATAATTTTGTTTTTGCGACAAGCGAACAAGCTTGGGCAGCTCTTTGCTTAGTTCTGGAAATTAATGATGCGGTTACCTTTTTGAAAAAATGGAAGACGGCGACTCATTTTCAAAAAACAGTAGCTGATCTCGTGGCTATCTACCGTTATCGTCAAAAGTCTACGCATAGCAAGCGGACACTTTATGACTACGGTAAGGAGTTGGTCTTACTGGCTGAAAGTCTGCGTCAGGCACAAGGACTAATAGTTGATTTCCCCTTGATTGAGCAGCTGGACGAAGCGCTAACCATTCATGATAAACATGAAATTCTTATCAAAGGCGGTGACCTGATAAAGGAACTGGGACTAAAGCCGGGACCAGACTTAGGGCAGATTTTGAGGAATATTGAAGAGGCCATCGTTCAAGGCGGACTTCCCAATGAACGGATGGCTATCTTGGATTTTGTTAAGAGCGGACTCTAAGGGGATTTTAAATATGATAAATCTCACTGCCTGTGCTTAGGGGCCAGAGATCCTTATTTTATCTGCCTTTTGGAAAGTCATTGAAAAATTTAGTAGTGTAATAGGGAGAGAGCAATGAGTGATTTTAGCGCTGAAAATCTAACCAAGACGGTTGGGGATAAGACTGTTTTTCGGAAGATTTCTTTTATGATTCATGAGGGTGACCGAGTCGGTCTCATCGGAGTCAATGGAACAGGAAAAACTACACTTTTAGATGTTATAGCAGATAGACTGGGATTCGATGGGGATGTCTCTCCTTTTCGTAAGCCTAAGGATTATCAGATTGCTTACTTGACGCAGGAACCTGATTTTGATGATAAGCGAACGGTTTTAGATACCGTTTTGTCTTCTGATTTGCGTGAGATGGTTCTAATTCGGCGCTATGAAGCACTGATGCTGGATTATCAAGCAGGATATCAAGCTGAACTAGAGCGTGTTATGGCTGAAATGGATAGTCTCAATGCCTGGAGCGTTGAAAGTGAGGTTAAAACGGTGCTGACTCAACTGGGGATTTCTGACTGGACTAAACAGGTTGGTCAGCTTTCTGGTGGCATGCGTCGGCGGGTGCAGTTGGCTCAGGTCCTCTTGGGCGAAGCTGACTTACTTTTACTGGATGAACCTACCAACCACCTAGATATTGATACAATTGCTTGGCTGACCCTTTACCTCAAGAATTCTAAAAAGACAGTCTTTTTCATTACACATGACCGCTATTTCTTGGACAATGTCGCAACACGAATTTTTGAATTGGACAAGGCGAGTTTGATAGAATATCAAGGAAATTATCAGGACTATGTCCGCCTCAAAGCAGAACAGGATGAGCGCGATGCAGCGGCCCTGCATAAGAAAAAGCAGCTTTATAAGCAAGAACTAGCTTGGATGCGCACTCAGCCACAGGCTCGAGCGACCAAACAGCAGGCACGTATTAATCGCTTTAAGGAATTAAAAGGTGATCTTAGCCATGCTAATGCAAAAGCAGATCTGGCTATCGATTTTGAAACGAGCCGAATTGGTAAAAAAGTACTGAACTTTGATCAGGTCAGCTTTTCCTATCCTGATAAGCCCATTTTGCAAGATTTCAACTTGCTGGTGCAGAACAAGGATCGTATTGGGATTATCGGGGATAACGGTGTTGGGAAGTCAACCCTGCTCAACCTAATCAGTGGGGACTTGGAACCAACTGGTGGCCGTTTGGATATTGGTGAGACAGTGCGTATTGGCTATTTTTCTCAGCTCATTAAGGATATGGATGAGTCCAAGCGAGTGATTACCTATTTGCAGGAAGTCGCAGATGAGGTGAAAACATCTGTTGGTACGAGCAGTGTGACTGATTTGTTAGAGCAATTTTTATTCCCGCGCTCTACTCATGGTACCCAGATTGCCAAGCTATCTGGTGGTGAGAAGAAGCGTCTTTATCTGCTTAGAATTTTGCTTGAAAAGCCTAATGTTCTCTTACTGGATGAACCTACCAATGATCTTGATATAGCCACTCTGACAGTTTTGGAAGAATTTTTACAGAACTTTGGCGGCGCTGTTATCACCGTTAGCCATGATCGCTATTTCCTAGATAAGGTGGCTAATAAAATTCTGGCTTTTGAAGACGGCAGCGTCCGTGAATTCTTCGGTAATTATACGGACTATCTGGATGAGCAGGAATTTTTAAAAGCCAATGCAGCAGTGATTCAAAAATCTGAAAGCTCCAAAGTCCACAAACCCAAAACAGATAAAAGACGGATGTCTTATCAAGAGAAGCAGGAATGGGCAAGTATTGAAGAAGATATTGCTGCTATAGAAGCTGATATTTCAACTATCGAAGCTGAAATGCAAGACTGCGGCAGTGACTTTACTAGGCTGAGCAAGCTGCAAAGTGATTTAGACAGCAAAAACGAACAGCTCTTGGAAAAATATGAGCGTTATGAATATCTAAGTGAGATGGAAACATGAGGATTCGACCGATTGAACCCGATGATAATGCTGCTGTTGCGGCTCTTATCCGCGATAGTCTTCAGGCCTATGGTCTGGATAAGCCAGAAACAGCCTATGATGATCCCCAGTTAGATGATTTGGCTGGTTATTACGACAGGGTGAAGTCATCAGCTTATTTTGTCTTAGAAAACGATGGTGAAATCGTTGGCTGCGGTGGTTTCGGTCCTTTGTTTAAGCAAACGGCTGAGCTGCAAAAGCTCTATCTAGCGGCTGATTATCGCGGACGAGGACTTGCCAGCCAACTTGTTGAGAGGATTGAAACAGCAGCGCGCACTCTAGGGTACGAGCGGATTTATTTGGAAACTTCCAGTCTTTTGGATCAGGCCGTAGCAGTATACGAACATCTTGGTTATAGCCAGTTGGCCTCTCCCTTGCAGGCCGACAGCCCTCATACTGCTATGGATATCTGGATGGTAAAATCTCTGGCAGAAGGGATATAAGAGATGATTCATTTTATGCTATTATAAGCAAAATTAGCAAGGTGGATGTTGATTATTTATTGAATAGTATTCAAATACTAAATGTAAAATTTAGAGAGGAAAACTATGAACCTAATTTGGTCTTATTTGAAAAAGTATCCTAAGTGGCTGGTTTATGATTTGTTTGGTGCTGTTTTATTTGTCGTGGTCAATTTAGGCCTACCGACAGTTTTAGCGCGGATGATTGATTTAGCGATCAATCCTAAAGATAAGCAGGCACTTTATTTTTGGGCTGCCATCATGTTTCTGGTCGTACTTGCCGGAATTGTTGGGCGAATGACGCTGGCCTATGCAACCGGGAAGTTGTCCACTAATATGGTTAAGGATTTGCGTAAGGACATGTATGCCAAGCTTCAGGATTATTCCCATGAAGAGTATGAAAAAATTGGCGTATCTTCTTTGGTGACACGGATGACAACGGATGCCTTTGTCCTCATGCAGTTTTCTGAGCAAAGCTTACGGATTGGCGTTGTTACGCCCCTGATGATGAGCTTTTCGGTTGTTATGATTTTGCTGACCAGTCCTTCATTGGCCTGGGTTGTTGCAATTTTTATCCCTTTTTTGATTGCTACCATTGCTTATGTAGCTGCCAAGACTGGTCCGCTCTCGGAGAAACAGCAGAAGACTTTAGATAAGATAAACCAGTACGTCCGGGAAAATCTGACCGGTCTCAGGGTTATCCGTGCTTTCGCCCGCGAATCCTTCCAGGAGGAGCGCTTTGATAGCAAAAATAAAGATTATGCGGGCATTTCAACTCAGCTCTTTACCTTAACAGGACTGACAGAGCCTCTGTTTATCCAGATTATTGTAGCTATGATTGTCGCCATTGTCTGGTTTGCTTTGGAGCCCCTGAATAAGGGAAGCTTACAGATCGGAGATCTGGTCGCTTTTATTGAGTACAGTTTCCATGCTCTCTTTTCTTTCTTGATTTTCGCGAATCTTTTTACCATGTATCCGCGTATGGTGGTTTCCAGCCACCGTATTCAGGAAGTGATGGCTATGGACTTGTCCATCTCTAAAAATCCAGACGGGGTCACTGAGACTCAAAGCCGAGGTTACTTAGAATTTGACAGTGTCACCTTTGCCTATCCTGGCGAGACAGAAAGCCCAGTTCTTCATAATATTTCTTTTAAGGCAGGTCCGGGTCAGACGACAGCTTTTATCGGATCGACTGGTTCTGGTAAGTCTTCATTGGTCAGTCTTATTCCGCGTTTTTACGATGTAACTTTGGGCAGGATCCTAGTGGATGGTGTCGATGTTAGAGACTATAATCTCAAGGCCCTGCGCCAGAAAGTTGGTTTTGTCCCGCAGAAAGCCCTGCTATTTACAGGCTCCATTGAGGAAAATCTCAAATATGGTAAGCAGGATGCCACAGTTGAGGACTTAGAAGAAGCTGCTAAAGTTGCCCAAGCCAAGGAATTTATTGACAGTCGTGAGGATGGTTACGATACTCATTTAGCTGAAGGTGGCAGCAATCTGTCCGGTGGGCAGAAACAGCGCTTAGCCATTGCTCGAGCGGTTGTGAAAAAGCCGGATATTTATATTTTTGATGATTCCTTCTCAGCTCTTGATTACCGAACGGATGCTGAATTGCGTCGCCGTCTCAAAGAGGTTACGCAAGATGCCACTGTTCTCATTGTTGCCCAACGGGTTGGAACTATTATGGATGCTGATCAAATTATTGTGCTGGATGAAGGCGAAATCGTTGGCCGCGGAACTCACGATGAGCTAATGGTTTCTAATGAAATTTACCGTGAAATTGCTGATTCTCAACTTAACAGTAGCAATCAGCTAGAAGAAGCATAGGAGGAAAAGATGCGTAAAAATGTATTTGTACGGCTCTGGTCCTATCTGAAGCATTATAGGGGAACGCTCTATTTGGCGGTCTTTCTAAAGATTGTTGCTGCCCTTGCCAGTGTCTTAGAGCCTTTTGTTTTGGGCTTGATGGTGACAGAATTGACTGGGAGTCTGGTGTCAGGGAGCCCTATTAATGTTGGCCGCCTTGTAGTTTTACTTATCATCTATGCTGTTCGCGGTTTATTATCGGAGATCGGTAGTTACGGGTCCAACTATTTTATGACGCGGACAGTACAGCGTTCTATCCACGATTTGCGCTATGACCTTAGTCATAAAATCAATAAGATCCCAGTGTCTTATTTCGACCAGCATAAATTTGGGGACATGCTAGGCCGTTTCACTAATGATGTCGAAACTGTTTCTAATGCTCTGCAGCAATCTTTCTTGCAAGTTGTCAATGCCGTATTGACCTTAATTATGGTCATTGTTATGGTGCTTTATCTCAATCTTCAGTTGGCTGTGGTGGTAATCATCAGTATCCCTGTTACTTATCTATCTGCCAAATACCTGCTGAATAAATCCCAACCCTATTTTAAACGTCAAGCTGATGTACTGGGAGATATGAATGGTTTTGTTCAAGAAAATCTGACGGGTTTTAATGTTATCAAGCTCTACGGCCGAGAAGAGGCTTCTGCTAAAGAATTTGAGGGAATCTTAGAGGAGCTGCAGGAGGTTGGTTTCAAAGCCAGCTTTATTTCAGGTATCATGATGCCCATCCTCAATGCTATCTCAGATTCTTCCTATTTGATTATTGCTGTCTGGGGTGGACTTAAGGTGATTGCTGGAACTCTGACAATTGGTAACTTGCAGGCTTTTGTCCAATACCTTTGGCAGATTGGGCAGCCCATTCAAACTTTGACTCAGCTGGCGGGGATGCTGCAGGCTGCCCGTTCATCATTGGAGCGGATTTTTGCTGTTCTGGATGAAGAGAATGAAGTAGCTGATGTCACCGAGCACCTCTCCCATGATTTAACCGGTCAGGTGTCCTTCAGGCATGTAGATTTCCAATACGCAGAAGGAAAGCCATTGATTAAGGACTTTAATTTGGATGTTCAGCCTGGTCAGATGATTGCTATTGTTGGGCCGACTGGAGCAGGCAAAACAACCCTAATCAACCTGCTTATGCGCTTTTATGATGTGACCAAGGGCGCTATTACAGTAGATGGCCACGATATTCGCCATCTATCTCGGCAGGAGTACCGTCAACAGTTCGGTATGGTGCTCCAAGATGCTTGGCTTTATGAAGGAACCATCAAGGAAAACTTACGCTTTGCTAAGTTAGATGCGACAGATGAGGAAATTATCGCAGCAGCCAAGGCGGCTAATGTTGACCACTTTATTCGAACCCTGCCAGGCGGTTACAATATGGAAATGAACCAAGAATCCAGCAATGTTTCTCTGGGGCAGAAGCAGCTCTTAACCATCGCTAGGGCTCTTTTGGCCGATCCAAAGATTCTGATTTTGGATGAGGCGACTTCCTCGGTTGATACCCGTTTAGAACTCTTGATTCAAAAAGCCATGAGTCGACTTATGGAGGGACGGACAAGCTTCGTCATTGCCCATCGCCTATCAACCATTCAAGAAGCTGATAAGATTCTGGTCCTCAAGGACGGTCAAATTATTGAGCAGGGTACCCACGAGAGCCTCTTGGCTGATAAAGGCTTCTATCATGATCTTTATATGAGTCAATTCAGCCAGTCTTAAATCAGTGCTATCAATTCCTTCACTGCAGGCTAACCTCTTTTGCCCTTTTGAATGAAAGTATTTATGGGAGAAGCGTATCGAGAATGAAAAAAACACGGAAAGTCTATTTTAAACAAAGGGGTTGACAATGAATGGATTAGAAGATATGAGCTCAGAAGAACTTCGGCAGCTTTTTCCTATCTTTTTGGTAGCCCACAATGATGACTGGACAAATTGGTATGAAGAGGAGAAAAAGAGTATTTTGGACTTACTTGCGGATAAATTTTCTGTCAGCGTTCATCATATTGGCAGCACCGCTATTCCCAAGATTTGGGCTAAAAACATTGTGGATATTTTACTGGAAGCTGATAACAGACAAAGTCTTCAAGCGATTAAGACCATCCTGCTGGCTAATGGTTGGCTTTTTATGAGCAAAACCGAAAATCGCATATCGCTTAAGAAAGGTTACACAACAAGTGGCTTTGCTCCAAGAGTTTTTCATCTGCATCTGCGACTTTTGGGAGATTGTGATGAACTCTATTTTAGAGATTATCTGATTAAACATCCGAAAACAGCTAAAGCTTATGAAGAGTTGAAACTTTCTCTCTGGAAAAAATTCGAACACGACCGTAATAGTTATACGGAGGCTAAAGCAGACTTTATCAGGAAATATACTGAATTAGAAAAGCATAAGGGGGATAAGAATATATATAGTACAGCCTATTTTTCTCGGCCTAACAGACAACCAAACACGTGAATCATTAATACTTGTCAATCCTGCATCGGCCATGATGCTGGATTTTTTGCTATGGCTTGGAGCTAGTTTTTCTCTTTGAGAAAAACAAGAAGACCACCAGCTAAGCTGGTGGCTGATAAGGCTTCTAGTTTCCATTTATTATGCGATTTTGGACGCTAAACAAATAAATTACTCATTAACTCTACGCCAGTTTACCATTATCCTAAAAACTCCAAACACATTATAATAAAGGTCTTCAACCCCGCTGAGCGAAGAGAATTCAAATATAGTGGCTTGTATGCGGCGATTAAAACAAATGCCTGTTGCTATGGACAAAGATTTTTAAATGACTAGGAGAAAAATTGCTATGATAAGGATGTAAGGAAAGGAGAGAAGTGTATGATAATTTTGAAAGATAAAGGTCAAGAAGTCATACACCTTTCTGCCAAGCAAAGAAACTCTATGACTTCTGAAATTTTGGCACAGGAGCTGCAGGCCATTTCATTAGTGACTATTTATAGTATGAGTTTCGCATTATCGATCTTTTTTGAATTTTTATATTTTACAAGGCTGAGAATACCTTGTAGTTATGAAGCTAATATTTCTTATTATGATTAGCCAGATTAGATTTAGATATTAAAAGGGTGGATTGATTAAATTTTTGAAAATATTTTAGTGGTTGAAATTAAAAAGATCCGATTCTTTTCGGATCTTTTGCTGTTATTTAATCGTTTACAGTTTAGCGAATTCTAAAGTAGAGCGAGAGGAGGGCAATTCCAATCATTAAGAAGAAGAAAGCGACTATAATGCCAATAATACTGGCTGAAAACAGGGGGCTGCCCAGTAGAATAAGGCCAAATAGGATAGTAAGAACAGCCGAGGAGAGATTGATGGAGTATCTCGGATAGCCAGCTCGACGCAGCTGGACGCCAGTGACTAGGCGCAGCAGTCCAGATAGCAAGACCCAGTAAGCAATGATGGTCATAAAGGCTCTGGTTAAGGAAAAGACAGAGCTGCTCAGAAGTACAAAGCCAAAGACGACAGAAAGCAGACTTTGAACGAGCTGCCAAATGCTGCGGTATTGGGGATTGTTCAAATATTCCAGAAAACTAGCAATTCCAGTCACAAAGATAACTAAGGCGATGATCCAGGCAATCGTAGCCACACTGGTTAGTGGATTCGCAAAGAGAAAGCCAGCGTACAGGATTGAAAACACCCCTCCGATTAAAGGAAACCATTTCATAAATATACCTCACTTCGATAATTACCTCTATTATAGTTTAGCAATAAAAGAAAAGCAAAGAGAACCTATCATTCTTAAAAATAAGTATTTCTTGAACGTCAGTGTTCTCGATTAGCTTTTTGTTTTAGCTGTGTGTGCTTGAAGCCCTTGTATCTTAATTATGAATACCAAACAAATAACCTATCTGATTGAAACGGCTAAGACCCTGAATTTGAGCCGTGCCGCTGAAAATCTCTACATTTCTCAGCCATCCCTATCTTACCAAATCAAAGTTATTGAGGAAGAAGTTGGCTTTGCGATTTTTGACCGTATCGGGAAAAGCATCCGCTTGATGCCTGCAGGAGGGGACCTGATTGTGTCGCTGCAGCGCATTTCGCAGGAGCTGCAGTTTGCCATTGAGCAGGCACAAAATATGGGGGAGCGTTACAAGGATTCGATTAAAATTGGATTTTCAACCCGAACGTCCCTCTATTATCTGCCTGAGGCTATCAAAATCTTTGAAGAAAAAACAACCATCGGTGCAGATTGTGCCAGAAATTCAGTCACCCGATGATTTCATCAGCTCTTTTATGCGCAGAGAGCTGGACATAATTTTGTTGCCGCGGGAGGAAGCTGAAACGCTGACGGGTGTCGGTATCCATCCACTTTTTACAAGTCACATCTATCTCTTGTGTCAAAATTCGGATCCGCTTGCCCAAAAAGAAGTTATTACTGCTGATGACTTGGCCCATCGTACTTTGCTGGTAAACGGTGGATCATCGCCAAAACTTCGCCAGGTCCAGCAGCGCGTCTTATCAAGTGTGCCTATCCATCACTATAACAGTCCGATACATGATTTCACACTGATCCAAGTCGCAAGCGGTAAGGCCATCTGCCTCTCGCCAGGCTTTCTTAATGACTACTCAGGACAGTTTGCCTGGATACCATTTGACTGTCCAGAGCAGTTTGACTTTGTCTTAGTGACACATGAGGATAATCGCATCACTAGTATCAAGGTGCTGATTGATATCCTACAAGATTTATACGATGGGGTGAGAGATCTTTTTTAAGCATTTAAAACTTTACCAAAACCTTTTGAGGTTTTAATTCTCTGATAACGAGGAAGGAAAACAGTAGGAGGGCTATGTTATAAAATATCACATGAAACATAAAAAAATAGAAAAAGATGCGAAAAATCCTTGACAAAATATTCAGAATATTTATATAATAAAGGACGTAATTATAATTACAAAAATGTCATATCGGAGGTAAGTGTAATGACAAGTGGACAAGAGTACGTTAACAGCGTCTTTGACAAGGTCAAGAAGCAAAATAGTCATGAACCAGAATTCCTGCAAGCAGTGGAAGAAGTTTTCCAGTCTTTGGTTCCTGTTTTTGATAAATATCCTAAGTATATCGAAGAAAATCTTTTAGAGCGTTTGGTTGAGCCAGAACGTATTGTGTCTTTCCGTGTCCCATGGGTTGATGACCAAGGAAAGGTTCAGGTAAACCGTGGTTTCCGCGTGCAGTTCTCATCTGCTATCGGGCCTTACAAAGGGGGACTTCGTTTCCACCCATCGGTAAACCAATCTATCATCAAGTTCCTCGGATTTGAACAAATCTTTAAAAACTCACTAACTGGTCAGCCTATCGGAGGCGGTAAAGGTGGCTCTAACTTTGACCCTAAAGGCAAGTCTGACAATGAAATCATGCGTTTCTGCCAAAGCTTTATGACCGAGCTGAGCAAACATATTGGCGCAGACACCGATGTCCCCGCTGGTGATATCGGTGTTGGGGGACGTGAGATTGGCTACCTCTATGGTCAATACAAACGCCTTCGCAATGAATATACTGGTGTCCTGACTGGTAAAGGCCTACAGTGGGGTGGCTCACTGGCTCGTACGGAAGCAACTGGTTACGGTGCTGTCTACTTTGCAGAGCAAATGCTTAATGCGCGTGGTGAAAACTTTAACAACAAGACAGCTATTGTGTCTGGTTCAGGTAATGTTGCTATCTACGCAACCGAAAAATTGCAGAGCCTCGGTGCTAGGGTTGTAGCCGTATCTGATTCATCTGGTTATGTTTATGATCCAGATGGTATTGATGTTGACCTGCTCAAACAAGTAAAAGAAGTGGATCGTGCACGTATTACAGCTTATGCAGATGCTCGTCCAAATGCAAGTTTCATCCCAGCAGGTGGAGAAACCACGATCTGGTCTATTAAGGCTGACCTTGCCTTCCCATGTGCTACCCAAAATGAATTGAGCGAAACTGACGCTGAAACCTTGGTTAAAAACGGAGTTATCGCCGTTTCTGAAGGGGCAAATATGCCATCAACGCTGGGTGCCATTGATGTCTTCCTTAAAAATGGTGTTTCATTTGGTCCAGCCAAGGCTGCCAATGCCGGTGGTGTAGCCGTATCAGCGCTCGAAATGGCTCAAAATAGCGGACGCACATCATGGACATTTGAAGAAGTTGACTCTAAACTCTATGATATCATGAAGGGTATCTATGAAAATTCAGCAGCGGCAGCTAAAGAATTTGATCAAGAGGGCAACCTTGTTGTTGGTGCCAATATCGCTGGTTTCCTTAAAGTTGCTGAGTCCATGTCAGCACAAGGTATTGTCTAGGCAATCCGATAGTTATTTTGCTATAAAACTCCAATAAATATTATAAAACAGATAAAACACTTCAGTTTCTTTCAGATGCTGAAGTGTTTTAGTTAATAGCCTATACGGTCTAACATAAAGAAACCGTATAGGTTATTTTTGATAATGAAACTAGGGAATTATAATAAATTATTGGAATATGATAAAATGGGGGATGAATGATGATTTTGAAATGGAGGAGAATTTATGAAATCTAAACGTTTTATTCTTAGGAAAGCTTTATTAGCTACACTGCCAGTTTATTTTATAGGATGTCCTCTGGTGACGCAGGCCGATGAACTAGAAAGCAGTGCCAGCACGGCAGTTCCGTCTGAGGCTGCCAAGGTGGCGGAAAGCACTCAAACTGATGCTGTCAATACTAACCAGACAGATAGTGTTGCCTCTGCTCCAGAATCGGCTACAGTAGCTGTAGAAGAGGCGGACAGCACCTCAGTTCTTGCAGAAACTGAGGAAGCTTATCAAGAAGAGAGTGAGGCTGTCCAAGATAATGCTCAAACTGTCCAAACAGTTCCATCTTCTCTTGCTTCAGAGACTGAAACGGTAGAGCCAACAAAACTTACTTCTCAGTCAGTAATTATTCCGGCCTATCAGCGAGGAGATGATTTCTGGACGAGGATTGAAAATGTTGGCGGAGATCAGATTCCTTATGTTATTGTCAATCCTGCCGGCGGTCCAGGTCCCAAAATTGATGAGGCCTATCAGAAACACATTGCCAATAATATCAACAGGGGAATTAAAAATGTTGCCTATGTTCCAACCGGTTTCTTTAACCGCCCAAGTACGGATGTCTTAAACGATGTAGACCGTTATGCGGAATTTTATGGAGAAGGTAATCTTGCAGGTATTTTTTTTGACGAGGCATCTTATGGTGGAAATGCTTCAGATGCTCCAAAGATGGCGGAATACTATCAATATGTTAAACAAAATTATCCTGACATGATTGTCATGGCCAATGCTGGCCGGTCTATTACTGACGAAATCGCTCCTTATGCTGATATCTGGCTGACAAGTGAAGTCAGTGCCGATACCTATATCAATAATTTTTACCAGCCGATTTCCCAGTTTGAGGCTGATCCTGCCAATGCTAATCGCATCTATCATGTGATTTATGCGGTTGACCCTTCGCAATATGATGATATTATTGCTCTATCCCGAGCTAGAAATGCTGGCTGGGTAATGATTACAGATGACGTAAAGAATAATCCGTATGACCGATTGCCAACAGATTTTGAAAACTTGGTTGCTCGTATTAACTCCGAAAACCAGACAGACAATCCTGTACCATCTGAATCTGATAAGCCAATCAATGAAAAATCAGAAATGGAAGATACAACCGAATCATTAGTAAATAATCTGCCAGCAGCTGATCTATCTGATCCGTCTTCTCGATCGGCTCAGAATTTAAATGCTTCTGAGAATTCTCAAGAAGAAGCGGTTAAAAACGGACAAATGTTACCTGCTACTGGCAGCCGGAGGACAGTCGCCATAACAGTTATGGGATTGGGCTTGCTGCTGGCTGGATTCAGTCTGATGAGCCGTAGAAACAAGAATCGGTAATGCTAATAGAACGAAAGAGTCTGGAACAAAGTGAACAGCTCCCTGTCAAGTGGACAGTGAAATAATAAACGATCAAGCAAGGGCCTTGTTCCTCACTTCAAGAGGGGCAAGGCCCTTGTGCTTCTCTTGATAGCGGTGGTTATTATAAAAAGTCATATAGGTGTCAATATCAGCGACTAGCTCCTCATAAGTCTTGTAAGTTTTTAGGTCGTAACACTCCGTCTTGAAGTGTCCGAAAAAGCTCTCAATTGGGGCATTATCAATACATTTACCGACCCGAGACATGGAACGGGTCAAGCCATACTGTGTGGTCACCATACGGTATTCTCTAGAAGTGTACTGAGAGCCTCGATCACTATGAATCAAAGGCCTTGCACCAGGATTGGCGACCATTGCCTTTCTCAGGTTCTCCATAACCAAGGGATTATCATTGTGAGGACTCATGTGGTAAGCCACAATAAACCCATCATATAAATCCTTGATAGCACTTAAATAAGCCTTGGAACCCAAACCATACGGCAGGAAGGTGACATCCGTACACCATTTCTGATTAGGAGCACTCGCTGTAAACTCACGGTTGAGAAGATTCTCTGCGGTATGCTGGTAACTGGTCTTGGTGCAATAACTATGTGACTGGCGGATCACAGACTGGAGACCAAGAATCCGCATGAGACGGCGAATCCGCTTCGTATTATAGTGAGTTCCTAATTGACGATTAATAAAACGGGTCATTCGCCGATAGCCTAAAATGCCACGGTACTTGGCATGCAGTTCTTTAATGCGTTCACATAACTCTTGGTTGACTGCCTCAGACTCTGTCTCTTCGTGAGCCAGCCACTTATAGTAACCAGAACGCGAGACACTCAAAAGCCGGCAGAGATGACTAATGGGAGCCTTCTGATTCTCTTCCTTATACTCATAAATAGCTTGGTAGGCTGCTAGGTGGCGGCCTATTCTTACCTGTGGTTTCGCCTCTGGATGGCTTTCAACTTTTTTAGCAGACCGTTCTCCATTTCTAAGAGACGATTGCGCTCTTCTAATTGTTTGATTTTGAGCTGGAGAGCTTTCTCAGTTGTTAGGTGAGGCTTGGTGGCTAGCCCTTTTCCACGGCGATCTTCTAGAGAGGGCGAACCACCATTTTCATACTTACGAACCCAGGAATAGACCTGTTGGTAGGAGACACCGTATTTCTCCATGGCGGCTCGGTAGTCCTTCCCATGTGCTAAGGTGTAGCGAACAATCTCAATGCGTTCTTCAAAAGTAGTTTTGCGTCCCTGTTTCATTCGAGTCAATCCTTTACTAGTGGCTTTTAAATCTTTACCATTAGTATACCTTTTTAGCCATTTTGAGAGAACAGAACGAGACGAAATCTGGTAACGCTGACAGATGTCATAGGTAGAGCCCTTTCCATCAAGATAATCCTTAGCTGCTTGTTCTTTCAGCTCTTTGGCATAGGGTTTCCACGTTCGACTGTTTTTTTAGCCCTTCCACACCAGCCGTTTCATAGCGTTTTATCCATTGTCTAAGGGTATAATCAGAAACTTGGTACTGCTGAGTTAATTGACTGAGCGAGTAGTGATGCGTCATATACAACTGAACAATTTCTAGTTTCTCTTCTACTGATTGGCGACTTCTTTTAGACATACGAAAAACTCCCCTTATAGTGTCTAGTGAATTTTGTTTTTTCACTGTCCACTATGAGGGGAGTATATCACAAAGACTGTTCCAAACTCTTTTTTTGTTTATTTTATATTGATAAGTCGTAGTAACTGAAATAGTCTCTGACACACCGATAAATCAAGTTTTTAAAGTCCCGCTTACCTATATATGATGCAGAAGTGTCTTTTTCAGATCAAGCGTTCAGTAAGAAAAAAGGGGAGAAAAATTGAACTTTTGAAAAGTTCGGAATTTTCCTCTAACTTTTGGTATGCAGGGGGATAAATAAATGTTTATGATCTGCGATTCATTTCACGTTAAAAGGCTAATGAAACTATTGCCGTTTTTTCTTTAGCTGCATGTTAGAGCATTTTCTTGCATCTCAGCTCTAAAACGCTTTCACAAGAGGAGGGATTTGTTATAATAGTCGCTAAGGAGGCGATCCTGTGAAATTGAAGTTAGAAGAAATTTCTGATGGCGAAGAAGAAGTGATTATTCGCTATCGAAAATACAGTACCAAGGTAGAAGCTATCAGCCGTCTGGTTAATCAAGACAGCGATAAAATTTTAGCGCGCAATGACAGCGGAGACCGCTATTTGGCTTTGGACGATATTTTGTACTTTGAGAGTATTGACGGCAAAACCTTTCTTTATACTGCTCAATCAGTTTATCAGGTTGCGCCAAGTCTGAAAAACTTGACTGTCGCTTATGCTCACTGCGGCTTCTTTCGCTCTGCTAAAGCTATGGTGCTCAATATGTACCACATTGAGAGCTTTAAAAGCCAGTCTTTTGGCCGGATCGAAGCCACTCTGGACAATGGTGAACGTGTCCTTATCTCACGTAAATACGCCAATAAACTCAGACAGGTCTTGCAGGAGGGAATTAAAGATGAAGACTAAGCGGTGGGAACGTTTCTTAAGTCAGGAAATTGCCAATGAATATAAGACAGCTATCTATTGTTTTTGTGTTTATTTTTTCTATGCTGTTTACCAGCTTTTGCAGGGAAGAACAACAGCCAATATCTATTATTTAATCGAAATGGTCATTGCGGCCTATGTTATCACTCAGATTCAGGTTTTTCTGTTTAAAAACTTTGATGAAGCTGATAGGTTAGCAGGGAGAGAACTGCTAGGCTTAATCGTTTGTTCCTGCCTCTATGGTGCTGTTGGGCAATGGCTGAGCTGGTTTGATAGCAATCTCCTAGCAGCTGCTTGCTTTGTCCTCTATGTGATGCTGGAATACTTGACTATTTTTATTGCCAACAAAATCAAGCGTAACATTGACAGCAAGAAGCTAAATAGATTGTTGGATGATTATAAGAATCAAAGAAAGTGGCAAGTGGAATATTATGTCAGAGATAAAATTAATGAAATTAAATAATGACGAGATGTATTACAGTGATACTGGGGAAGGTATCGCCCTAGTTTTTTTACATGGTCTTGGCTGCGATGGACGAATGTTTTTACAGCAAATTCTAGCTTTTCAGCATCAATATAGAGTAATTTGCCCTGATTTATTGGGAAACGGAAAATCCTCTATTTTAAAAGTCCCTGTTAAGCAAGTGATTGAAAAGCAGGCTGCTGCTGTGATTGCTTTACTGGATGAACTTAACATTAAAGAGGCAGTATTTTGTGGAACGTCATATGGTGGGATTGTCTGTCAGCATATTGCAGTCAACTATCCAAATTATGTTAAGGGATTGGTTTTAACTGATACATTTTCTGATACGACTATTCATAACATCAAGGAGTTTCTTAATAAAATGGCTATAAGTGCTAGTTTATGGCTCTATTATTGTCGCGGTCTTCTTAAATGGTCGGTAAAATCACAGTATAAAGGATTTCCAGAAGCACAAAGTTATATGGAAACCATTATGGGAAACTTACGCAGTCGGGAAGTGGTTTTACAGCGCAGGGCTATTAACCAAATTAATTATACTGAGAAGATTGGTCAGTTAAAAATACCTATCTTGTTGTTGGTGGGAGACCGTTATAATCTTTTGATCGACTATATGAAGAGAATTCATCAAGTTATGCCATCCAGCCAAATTAAAGTTATTGAAGATTCCTTTGATCCGTCTAATATGCTCAAGCCTGATAAGTATAATCAACTGTTATTGGAATTCTTAAACACTTCTATCTAAGGAAAGGAAGCAATCACATGGAAACTGTTATTGATATCAAGCATTTGCGCAAATACTATGGCCGCCACATGGGCGTCGAAGATGTTTCCCTATCTGTTGAGAAAGGTGAAATCTTTGGTTTTTTGGGCTCAAATGGTTCTGGGAAATCAACAACCATTCGCTGTTTGCTGGGGCTGCATTGTCTTATACAAAAGTGTGAAGGATCAGCTGACAGATACAGCAGCTCTCTATGCTAATATGGGAGAGATGGCCAAAGCTTTGGGGCTGGATAAGGTTAGTATCGCCACTTTAGACGGCTATTTTGCGACTGAGATTGTTTTAATGTTCGGACTGGGGGCTGGGATGTTTGCGGCTATGATGGGAGCAAGCAGTCTGTCCAAGGAAGAAGAAGGACATACCAGTGAATTTCTTTACACGCTTCCTTTTGCCCGTCTGAACATCCTGATGTGGAAGTATATTAGCCTGATCCTTATGCTGCTGATATTTAATCTAATCGTTATAGGACTGGAAGTATTTGGTATCTGGCAGATTGATTTAGACTTTTCTTATAATCTCTTTCTCAGGTATCACGTCTTAGCCTTTTTGCTGCAGATTGAAATTGCCAGCCTGGCTTTCTTAGTTTCTGCTTTCAGCCGTAAAAAACAAATTGGTCTCTCACTCGGGCTGGTTTTGCTGCTCTACGTCATGGATATGATGTGCCGTATTGTGCCGGATATCGCATTTCTCAAATACCTGACACCCTACTATTTTGCGAGCGGCGCAGATGTTTCAGTCAAATCAAATTACAGCCAGCCTATTTAGCTGTTGCTGGGGCTGTTATTGCAATTAGCTTGATCGTCAGCGCAGCTTATTACCAAAGGAAAGATCTGAGCGTTTAGATCGCATGCAGGATTTTGATTTAGCCCAGACCAACGATAAAAATTTCGAAAATGATAATAGAAATAGGCTTTTTCTTGTATTATAAGAAGAATCTGATCTATCCGCTTGAAAGTCTAGTTTTACCTATCACAAAAAAGCATGACATTTTCCCTTCGTTTGAGGAATGAGATGTCATGCTTTTTTCATTTCATAGAAAAATTCTTAAGCTAGAGCTAGTTTTCTTCCTTTTTCTTTCCCATAAAGAAGACTGTAAATGTCATGATCAGACCGACTAGGCTGAGGGCAGTCGCTGATTTCTCCTCGGCCCCCGTTTCCGGCAAGGACTTAGCCTCAGTTCGCTTAACTTGTTTCGCTTGAGCAGCGGTTGACTGATTTCCTGTCTTGTCAGCAAGAGGTGTGAGGCTAAAGCTAGCACTTGGTAGAACTTGGGTTTTTTGCTCGGTTCTTGCGTCAGACTGATTTTCTTTAATCAGTTGGTCGCTGATAATTGCTTGACCGACTGGCTGACCTTGACGATTGACATAGGTCTCTATAGTCAGCAGATGACGACCATCAGGTCGGTCTTGGTAGATATGGGCCGTTTGAACGGTGACATAGGTTTTGTGGATCATCTCCGGTATATCAACCGTTTTACCAGCGGCCTCTTGATCTTTGATGTATTGGACAAAGGTTTCGGTATCAGGATCAATCGCACCGATCAGGGGAGCATTGCGCAACACAGAGAAGCCATCCCCACCACCATAGAGGAAGTCGTTGATGACCACCTTGTAGGCCTGACTCGGATCAATTTCGCTGCCGTCATCCTTATAAGCTTTGACAACTTTATAAGGTGTTTCCTTGCCCCCAGCAGGATTATCGGTATAGAGATAGTGAAGCCCTGCCATTTGTAAGAAATAGCGTTGTTGCTCGTCATATTGTTGATTAAGGGCGTCATAAACCTGTTGGCCTGTCAGCTGAACAACTTGTAAGACATTACCAAATGGCTGAACGGCTTGGGCAGCTCCCCAAGTGATAGATTTATCAGGATTAACAATCAAATCTGAACGAACACCACCATTATTCGTTAAAGCGAAATCAACATCAGGATAGGTTTTGCGAGCAATGGCCAATTGTCCTTGAGTAACCAAATCACCAACAGCTGTTTCCTTATCTTGGTTGGTCTCCCGAGTGATAGCTTGAGGAAGGGTAGCAGTACCGATTTTAGCCTGTGTGACAGCTTTTACCCGCCTGCTGGCATCGTCAACAATAGCTTGAAGGTCAGGACTACCTGCCTTGCCTGGTGCTACAGGGATAATTTGAGCGCTTGGAATATCAATAAAATCACCTGTATCGGTATCTAAGACGCCGCGGACATCTTCAAAGGCCTTACCCTGAGAAGTGGCCTGAACAACACGTGTTCTGCCAACCACCCCATTGGCGTACTTGTGACTGTGACCGGCAAAGAAAATATCAACACTATGGTCTGGATAAATTTGGTTGAGCTTATTAAGGATCGGCACAGCATCACCTTCAAGTTCTCCCGCATCATTGTCGGCAGCAACATGAGCCAGAACACCTATGGCATGGACGCCTTGGTCCTTTAAATCCTTGGCATATTTGGCAATGGTTTCAGCCTCATCTAGGAAAGTGTAGCCTTCGAGATTTTTCCTCAAGACGAGATTGGGAATTTCAGTCGTAACAATACCAATATAGCCCATCTTGACTTCTTTGCCATTGATAGGAATGGTCTTAATAGCATAGGGCTGCCAGCCAAAGGGAATTTGATTTGTCTGTTGGTCAATGATGTTAGCGACTAGGATCTGCTGTTTTGCGGCTTCTTGCTGGCCGTCAGCTGAATATTGGTCAACAATTGGATCGAATTGACCCGGTTCCGGTGCTTGTCCCTGAACGATTCGGTTGTACTCAGCCAAACCTTCATCAAATTCGTGATTGCCAATGGTTCCGAATTGGACATCCATCTGGTTAAAAGCTTTAACAGTCGGTTCATCCTGCAGAAGACCTGAATTGGCAGGACTGGCTCCAACCATATCACCAGCTTGTACTCGAGTCGTGTCACCCTGTGGATGCTCAGCTTGGAATTGTGCCTGGGCATCATCCATATAAGCATCAAGCTGGGCGACCCCGCCAGCATCCCTGACAGGCCCATCTGGCATAGAAGCCGTCCCCGTCGTATCCAAGGCACCGTGAAAGTCATTGACTCCGAGAACTTGGACATCTACTTGATCGGCTGAAACCTCAGCAGCTAGAAGGATCAAGCTAGCTGCGATGGCTAAAATACTACTTTTTAGTAATATACGTTTTTTCATAAATACCTCCGAATAGTTTACTTTTTCTACATAAGTTTACAACTAAATAACGAATTATTCAATATATTTTTTATCGATTGTTTGTATATAAACGAACAATTATCTTTTTAAGCATTAGCCAAAAGTTTCCATGAGAACTTATTGCTTGACTTTAAAGTATAGGGCGAGTAGAATGATTCTCACGAGAACTAAAATGTTTTCAGGAAATGTGAGGTGTTTTCATGAAAGATCCTTTTGATACTTTCAGAAACTTCATCAATACTATGGAAGCTGCTATTCAGGAATTGGCCAAGGCACGAGGGGTCGAACACTTGGCTGGCCCTCAGGGTTTCACTGTTTCTTATCTTTACGAAAATCGTCATGACGAAATTTTCATCAAGGATATTGAGGAGAAGCTGGATATTTCCAAGTCTGTCACTAGTAATCTCATCAAGCGCATGGAGAAGAATGGATTTATTCTAGTTAAGCCTTCCTTGAGAGATAAGCGCTGTAAGCAGATTGTCTTGACGGATTGGGGGGGTGAAAAAGCCCAAGAGCTAGCTATCTTTCGTCAGGAAATTCATAACAAGCTTCTCAAAGGAATTGATGAACAAGATTTGGAAGTTACCCATAAAGTTTTTAAACAGCTTAAAATTAATTTAGAAAAATAGGAGGCGTACATGTTTAAAATTTTTAAACGATTAAGTGCCAAAGAGTGGGGCATGATTGTCTTAAGTACGGTCTTCATTTGTCTAGCAGTTTGGATGGATTTAAAGACACCAGAATACATGTCTAAAATCACTACCTTGCTGCAGGATAAAGGGACGACGACATCAGATATCATGAAGCCTGGTTCTAAGATGCTCATGTTCTCATTTGGGAGTTTTTTGATGGCTGTTCTAGTCGGTTTTTTGGCAGCACGAACGGCTGCCAGCTTTACGACACAGCTGCGCTCGGATATCTTCAACCAGGTGACGGACTACTCTCAGGCTGAGATTAAGAAATTTTCTGTGCCGAGTTTGCTGACTCGGACGACCAATGACCTGACACAGCTGCAAATTATGGTTACTATGGGGATGCAGGTGGTAACCCGCGGACCAATTATGGCTGTCTGGGCCCTGACTAAAATTTGGGGCAAAAGCGATGAGTGGACTGGCGCTGTCGGTGTAGCTGTTTTGGTTGTCTTTATCTTGCTGTCGGTCTTGATGTTTGTCGCTTTTCCGCGGCAGCGCAAGGTTCAGGGCTTGACCGATGATCTCAATGCTACTATTCGTGAATCCTTAACGGGTGTGCGTGTGGTTCGGGCCTATAATGCGGAAAGCTATCAGGATGAGAAGTTCCGAGAAGAAAATGCCAATCTGACCAAGCTTAATCTCTTTGTTTTTCGTCTGATGTCCTTGATGAATCCTGTTATGACTGCCGTTTCCAGCGGTTTGACTCTGGCTATTTATTGGATCGGTGCCAACTTGCTTAATGATATCAAGATTCCGGCAGTGGATAAAACGAGCCCTCAAGTAATGAAGATGGTAGCAGCAGCTGCACACGCGCTCAAGGATCGTGTCTCCATCTTTAGTGATATGGTGGTCTTTTCATCTTATGCTATGCAAGTTGTTATTGGTTTTATGATGATGGTGGCTATCTTTATTATTCTGCCGCGGGCTCTAGTTTCTGCTAAGCGGATCAACGAAGTTTTAGCCTTGAAGCCATCGGTTATCTTCAAAAAAGATTCCAAGGCTGATGATGGCAGCAAGGGACGAGTGGAAGTGCATGATGTCTCTTTCCGCTACAGTAAAAATTCTGCTGCTGTTATTGAACATGTTTCCTTTACAGCTGAAAAGGGACAGACTGTTGCCTTTATCGGTTCTACTGGTTCGGGGAAATCAACTCTGGTTAACCTAATTCCGCGTTTCTATGATGCGACAGAAGGCTGGATTAAAGTGGATGGGGTCAAGGTCGATGACTATAACCATGATGATCTTAATAACAAGGTGGGCTATATTCCACAGACAGCCGTCCTCTTTAGCGGAACTATTCGTTCTAATATTGCCATGGGTGAAAGTGCCCAAGGTCAGCTGTCAGACGATGATATCTGGGAAGCCTTGGAACTAGCTCAAGCCAAGGATTTCGTTGAAAGTAAGGAAAAGGGACTGGATACAGAAGTTGCCCAAGGCGGAACCAATTTCTCTGGCGGTCAGAAGCAACGTCTGGCTATTGCCCGTGCCTTGGCCCGTAAACCGGAAATCCTGATTTTCGATGATTCCTTCTCGGCTTTGGACTATAAGACCGATCGGATTCTGCGCCAAGAACTTAATGATAAGACTAGAGATTTGACTAAATTGATTGTTGCCCAACGGATTTCGACTATTATGGATGCTGACCAGATCTTGGTTCTGGATGAAGGGCGAGTCGTTGGGCAGGGTACCCATAAAGAGCTTTTAGCCAATAATCCTGTTTATCAAGAAATTGCCTATTCACAATTATCTAAGGAGGAGTTAGAAAATGGAAAATAAAAAGAAATCTAAATCTTTATTCAGCCAAATGACTCCTTATCTGAAGGGGTATCGGGCAGTATTTGGATTAGCGGTTATCTTTACGGCTGTATCCAGCACAATTACCGTTATTGGTCCTGACCGTCTCAAGGAGATGACAGATACCATGACCAAAGGGCTGACAGGCGAAATTGATCTGGATAAGATTGGTCATATCGCCTTGACGCTGGCCTTACTTTATGCCGGTGGCGCTTTGGTGTCTTACGCAGCCAGCTTTATCGTTTCGACTATTATCCAGCGATTTTCACAGCGTCTGCGCGATGCTATCGCTGATAAGATTAATAAAATTCCCTTGAGTTATTTTGACAGCCACTCCCAAGGCGATACCCTATCACGAGTGACTAATGATGTGGACTTGCTGACCCAGTCCTTCAACCAAAGCTTGGTTTCCATGGTATCGGCGGTTATTTTACTGCTGGGTTCCATCTTTATGATGATCAGGACTAATGGTACTATGGCAGCAACAGCGATTTTATCGGTTTTTGGGGGCTTTTCTGTGACAGCTCTTATCATAGCTAAAAGTCAACCCCTATTTAAACGTCAGCAAAAGAATCTCGCTGACGTCAGCGGCTATGTGGAAGAGATCTACTCAGGACACAATGTTGTCACCAGCTATAACGCTCGGCAGGAAAGTAAGGAACAGTTTGAAGTCCTCAATAAGAAGCTCTTTTCCAGTATGTGGAAATCTCAATTTTTCTCAGGCATCATGATGCCCATGATGCAGTTTGTCGGGAACTTTGGATATGTTATGGTCTGTATCGTTGGGGCACGGATGGCAATCAATGGTGATATTACCATGGGGACGATCGTGGCCTTTATGACCTATGTTCGCATCTTTACCCAGCCTATTTCTCAGATTGCGCAGGGGATTACCCAACTCCAGTCGGCTAATGCTGCAATGGGGCGTGTTTTTGAATTCTTAGATGAAGAGGAAATGGAAGAAGAAGGAAGCAAGAGCCGCCAATTGCAAACTGTTAAGGGGGATGTAGCTTTTGAGAATGTCTTCTTTGGTTACAATGAGGATAAAACCATTATCCATGATTTTTCTGCTCATGCTAAATCTGGCCAAAAGATTGCTATTGTCGGTCCAACTGGTGCTGGTAAAACGACTATTGTGAACTTGCTGATGCGTTTTTATGAAATCAATAAAGGACGCATTTCCATCGACGGTGTTAATATCCACGATATGAAACGCTCTGAAGTTCACGATGCCTTCTCAATGGTGCTTCAAGATACTTGGCTCTTTGAGGGAACCGTTAAAGAGAATTTGATTTATAACCAAGATCATATAACAGATGACCAGGTTATTGCTGCTGCCAAGGCAGTCGGTGTCCATCACTATATTAAAACCCTGCCGCAGGGCTATGATACTGTTCTGGATGACTCGGTTACCCTGTCTGTCGGTCAGAAGCAGCTCATGACTATCGCTCGGGCCTTGCTCAAGGACTCACCGCTCCTGATTTTAGACGAAGCAACCTCATCGGTTGATACTCGGACAGAGGAGTTGATTCAACAGGCTATGGACAAACTGATGGAAGGACGGACATCCTTCATCATCGCTCACCGCTTATCTACTATTCGCAATGCCGATCTGATTCTGGTAATGAAAGAAGGTAATATTATCGAACAGGGTAATCATGATGAGCTCATGACTCAAGGTGGCTTTTATGCCGACCTTTACAATTCACAGTTCGCTTCAGCCTAAAACTGTAAAAGGGCCTTCCGAAAGGAGGGCTCTTTTATAGATCGCTTTCCTGTGATTTTCAGAAATTGTTTTTCTTTTTTTGAGAAAAGACTTACAAAAAAATTTTTAATTTGATAAGATAAGCCATGGATCGCTGAGTCGATACTCTTTGGAAATTACAAAGGCAGGTTGCTGACTTTGACAACTAGTACGGCAGCTAGGTGGATCGCCTGCAGCAGGCTGCCCATAGTTACTGGGATGCTTTGTTGCCTGGTTGCCCGGCCTGATTTTGATTTTTTTTTGACTAGGGGATCTATAATCATACAAAAAAAACAGCATTTATATTGCAGAAAAATGAGTTTTTTCGAAGTGGGAGTTGAAACAAGCCTTGCTTGTTCGCAAGTTTTGTCTCCTTCTTGTTTTGAAAGGCTCTTTTTATTTAGCTTCAGAATTAGCTGTTGTTTACTGAGAGGAGAATTATTGTGGAAGAACACAAGCAAGAAAACACTGCGCGAGCTTCGGTTCATGTTGCTCATCCTTGGTTAGCTATGACAAGTATGTTAATCGGAGCCTTTGTGGGGATGCTTTCTGAAACATCACTAAATATTGCCCTGCCTAAATTGGAAGTCGCCTTAAATGTAGGAGCGTCATCCTTGCAGTGGCTGGTAACGGGTTACATGCTGGTTATTGGTATCGTTTTGCCTTTATCCAGCTTGATTTCAAAATGGTTTACGACCCGGCAGACAGTTATCTTTGCTATTCTGGCTTTTATCTGCGGTGCTGTTGTTTCGGCCTTGGGAAGCAATTTTAGTCTTGTATTGGCAGGTCGAATGATTCAAGGGATCGGAACTGGTCTCATTCTACCCCTAATGTTTACTGTAGCCATGAAGATTTTTCCTATGCAAAAGCTAGGAGCAGCTATGGGAGTTAATGCGCTGGTTATCATGTTTGCTCCTGCTATTGGTCCGACTTTAACAGGACTTTTGCTGGCAAAACTGTCATGGCGCTATATTTTTTGGTCTTTTGCCCTTATTCTGGCAGTCGCCTTAATCTTTGCCCTAGTTTTTCTAAAAAATGTGGCAGAGTTGACGAAACCTAAGGTTGATTTTCTGTCTGTTTTATCCAGTATTGTGGGGTTTGGCGCCTTGGTTTTCGGTGTTAGTTTTGCTAGTGATCAAGGCTGGGGCTCACCGATTGTTCTGGGAGCTTTGGCAGTTGGAATCCTTGTTTTGACATTTTATACTTACCGTCAGCTGCATCTTCAAAATCCTATTCTTAATTTGAAAATTTTTACCAAACCAGCCTTTAGGATCGGGGCTGTTCTGGTTATGTTGGATTTTGCTATTATCTTATCAGCTATGTATCTCTTTCCGCAATTTATTCAAAATGGTATGGGTTTGCCTGTTGCTATGACAGGGGTTATTATGTTGCCTGGCGGCCTTGTTAATGCTCTAGTATCAGCTGTATCAGGCCGCCTTTATGATAATTTGGGAGCACCGATGCCGGCTCGGTTAGGATTTATCATCGCTATTATAGGGGCTGTTATGCTGATTCTTGTTACTCCAGCATCATCGGTCACTTATGTTATTGCTGCCCATATTGTTTTAATGATTGGCTGTCCCTTAGCTATGTCTCCTTCGCAAACACATGCTCTTAACAGTTTGCATGGGGCTGAATCGGCTGATGGTTCAACGATTATGAATACGATGCAGCAAATTATCGGTGCTATAGCTACAGCATTAGCTACGAGTTTCTTGGTATTGGGGCAATCTCATTACCATGGTTCCAATCATGCAGCTGCCTTTACAAATGGGATTCATTACGGTTTTTATTTCACATTAGGCCTTGCTATTGCCGGTTTCCTATTAGCTTTGAGTTTGAAGAGCAGCAGAACAAAATAAATACTCAGACAAACACAGAGTCTTCTCTGCCTTAGCTTTCGAGGCAAAGAAGGCTTTGTATTTTTTATTTTTATCCATTAATTATAGTCACAAAACATTAAAATCAAACTAGGTAAGGGCAGCTTATAGACTTTTGAAATCGACCTCATCTAAAATTAAGACAGCAGGCTCATCTAGAAAAGCTGGCAGGAGCAGCTTGTAGTGATAATTACTTGAATTCTTAATAGTTCTCAATATAGTGATAATTGATTTGCAATAAATACTTGCTAGAGTAGTAACCTAACCTCTGAGTTTTTGACTAAGAGGGGGGTGTTAATTAGTTGACTCACAGAAAGAATATGTTAAACTGTAATAGTAAAATATTTTTACTTTCTAAAATTTGAAGAGTGAGGGATGAGAAATGACGCTAACTAAGGCGCAGCAATATGCTATTTTGCGGGATGAGCAGTTTTCGCTCATTGAAAGTTATGCCCGTCAACACGGCATGACCAGCAAATCTTTTTTGGTTTTGATGTGGATTTACAATCGTTCCAAGGGGATGACGCAGGAGAGTTTAGCCAAACGGACTTTTTCAACCAAGCAGGTTATTCAAGCCATCGTTAAGACCTATCGCCAAAAAGGCTGGCTCCGCTTAGAACCTAGTCTAGTTGATAAGCGTAAAAAACTAGTCATGCTGACAGCAGATGGTCAGCGTGAGTTCCAAGCGATCGTTGCTCCTTTTTATGGTTACGAAGAGCAGGCGATGTCTGCTCTCAGTCAGCAGCAGCAAGAAACGCTGTTGGAGGCAACTCGGCTCTTCTCGCAGAAATTTAAGAGCTTGATAGAAAGTCATCAGGTGCACTAATGGTTGAGAAAATTAGTCAATATTTTACGGCCCATAGCGCTGCCTATTGGGGTTATGTCTGGCAGCATATCAGTCTGAGTTTATCAGCGCTCTTTATTTCGCTGCTTTTGGGCTTTAGTCTAGGTTATTATGCTTATCGAAGGCCTCATCTCAAGCAGCTGATAACGGGGGCCAGTCAGGCTTTGAGGGTTATCCCTAGTCTCGGTGTACTTTTTATCCTCATTCCTTTGGTTGGAGTTGGGACAGTACCAGCCCTGATAGCATTGATCTTTTTGGGTCTGCCGCCAATCTTGGTTAATACGGTTGTTGGCTTTGAACAGGTTTCAGATGATTTGCTGGAGACTGGGATTGGTCTTGGTATGACCCAGTCTCAGTTGATGCTTCAAGTGAGCCTTCCTCTAGCCCTGCCTTATATTCTCAATGGGATTAAGCTCTCCTTGGTTGAAATTATTGCCAGCGCTACACTGGCTGCTTATATCGGTGCTGGCGGTTTAGGAAATCTTATTTTTTCCGGACTCCAGCTCTTTAGGTATGACTTGTTGATTATCGGCGGTGGTTCGGTAGCGATTTTATCCTTTTTCAGCATGCTGGTTTTGGATTTAGGAATTAAATGGAGTAATGTCAAATGAAAAATAAAAAAATATTATTAGGCACTATCTTAGCACTCTTGGTGTTGCTTGTTGGCGGATTCTTTGCTGCAGGTTTAAAGATGTCAAATGGCGCAGGTAGTAAGGGAACGATTCGTTTTGGTTCTAAGGATTTCACTGAAAACCTTGTCGTGGCAGAAGTTTATTCTTTAGCCTTAGAAGACCACGGCTATAAGGTTGACCGCAAGGCCAATATCGGAAGTTCTCTCATTCATAATTCTTTAAAAAATGATGAGATTGATGTTTATCCCGAGTACACAGGAACAGGGCTCCTATCTGTCCTAGGAGAAAATATGCAGACAGATCCCAAAGCTGTTTATAAAACGGTAAAAACAGACTATGAAAAAAAATTCAAATTGACTTGGCTGGACTATGCTCAAGCTAATGACAGTCAAGGTTTGGTAATCCGGACTGAAACCGCAAAAAAATTAAATATTAAGACGATTTCAGATTTACAGAAACATGCGCAGGAGCTCCGTTTTGCTAGTCAAGGTGAATTTGACCAGCGTGAAGATGGTTTGCCAGGGCTGGAAAAGACTTATGGTAGCTTTAATTGGAAATCGTCAAAAACCTATGATAATAGCTTGAAGTATGAGATTCTGGCCAATAATAAAGCGGATGTCACGCCAGCCTATACGACAGAAGGGCAACTGGTTGATACAGATAAGTATACGCTTTTGAAGGACGATAAAGCCTTTTGGCCGCCTTATAATTTAGCCCCTGTTATCCGTGATGAAACGCTTAAGAAATATCCTGAGGTAAAAGGAATCCTGAATCAGGTTACTAAATCTTTGACCACTAAAACGGTGACAAAACTCAACGCTAAGGTTGATGTTGATAAGGAAGATTATAAAAAAGTGGCCAGAGACTACTATGAAACTATTAAGTAAGAAGGTGCAAGAAGCAAGGAGAGCCTCAAAAATTTTTAGATCCCATCACTTCCTGATTGTCAGGTAGTGACTGGAAAAGCTGGGATCTTTGGAGGTTGGGGATAAGATGAACAGCGTTCATTGCATTCATTTAACTTTCCGCTTTGACCTTGTGGCAAAAGGAAAGCCAGCCACCTACTGCACTGAGAATTTATTCAAAAACATGCGGACTGGATGAATTTTCGTTCGGCCTCTTGCAAAGATTTTTGACAGACAAGAAATGAGGAGAGTATGGCAGAGATTATCCAATTTGATCATGTCAGCAAGGTATATAACGACAAGGCTGTTGTCGATGATGTTACTTTTACCATTGAAAAAGGGGAATTTATCACAATCCTCGGAAGCTCGGGTTCTGGCAAGACTACGACGCTGAAGATGATAAATCGCTTGATTGAACCAAGTAAGGGGCGGGTGTTTTTTGAAGGAAAGGATTTGCTGTCGCTTGATCCCATCGCTCACCGACGTCATATTGGTTATGTCGTTCAGCAAATTGGCCTTTTTCCACATCTGACAGTAACTGATAATGTTGCTACGGTTCCCAAACTGCTCAAGTGGGATAAGAAACGAATAGCTGAGGAGACAGACCGCCTTCTAGAGCTGGTCCAGCTACCGTCTGCTGAATATGGCAAGCGCTACCCTCATGAACTTTCAGGTGGACAGCAACAGCGAGTCGGTGTTGCTCGGGCTCTGGCATCGAATCCTAATGTCATTCTATTTGACGAGCCCTTTGGAGCCATTGATGCTATTACGCGTACAGATTTGCAGGAACAGCTTGTAGAGCTCCATCAGCAACTGGGAGATAAGACCTTTATTTTTATCACTCACGATATTACAGAGGCATTTAAATTAGGCAATCGTGTTTTAATCATGGATCAGGGGAAAGTTTGTCAGTTTGCCAGTCCTAAACAGATTATCAGAGAGCCGCAGGGGGACTTTGTCCGCAAGTTAGTTGAGACTGCACGTGCCCAAGAATCTTTATGGAGTATTGCTAATGATTGAGTATTTTCAAACGGCGTCGAATCAGCTAATTACAGCAACGATTGAGCATATTGTGCTGGCAGGTATCTCGCTTTTATTGGCTCTGCTAGTGTCTAGTATCATTACTGTTATTTTGCTTTTGGTACCTAGACTGCGCCAGCCTTCTGTCTATATTTTGTCGCTGCTGTACGCCGTGCCCAGTTTTGCTCTCTTTGCCCTCCTTATTCCTTGGACAGGGTTAGGAACCGCGACAGCTGTGATTACTCTGGTTGTTTATGCCCAGTATACTATGGTGAGAACCTTTCTTGAAGGACTGGTTCAGGTAGATGCCAGTGTGATAGAAGCAGCGGTTGGTATGGGAATGACACCTGTTCAGGTGTTAGTTAAAATTCGGTTGCCCTTGGCCTTACCAGCCATTATCGCCGGTATCCGCCTTGCTGCGACCTCTATCATAGCTATTGCGACTATTGCCTCAACCGTAAATGCTGGTGGACTAGGCACTGTTCTTTTTGATGGTCTACGCACAAGGAGTCTGCCCGAATTGGCTTGGGGGATCCTGCTGACGGTTGCCCTCAGCTTACTAGTCAGTCTTATTCTTTACCTGATTGAAGAAATTTTGAAGGAAGGACAAGCAGCTGCTTAAAAGGCAGAAGAAGGTCGTTTTTTCTGTGAATTTAGTTTTTAGTCCCGAGTCTGTGGGAGTGAGTAGAATAACTAGCTTATTAGACAGAGCATGGCTTGGTGCATCCCTGACTTTTTAGACCTTGGAGCAATAACACTATTTTTAGACTGGATTGGTTCTCTAACTCCTAAGAAGGGGCACTTACGTTTATGGGTTCGAGTGGTTAAAACCGTTTCGCTGAAGCGGTTTTTTCAATAGCAAATTATGCTTGCAAGTGTGCTATAATAAGTGCATTCTATTATTATTTAAAAGGAAATTCTTATGTCAAGTATCTATGGTGACTATGCCGACTACCTACCGCAGATTTTAAAGCTTCTAACAGATAGTATTGAGCTTGCTAATAAAAAACAGAAGGCAGCAACTGGCTTTAAGCTTTATGAACACCTGCTTGCTCGCGTTAAGGATGAGGACAGCATGGTTGAAAAATGTCGCCGAAAAAAGCTTCCGCTTCAACCGCAATCTGCTCTCAGAGCTATCCGAGACAGTATTGGTATTCGGGTAGTTTGCGGCTTTGTTGACGATATTTACAAAACGGTGGAGGTGCTCAAGAATCTACCGGGAGTTAGTGTTTACAATGAGAAGGACTACATTTTTAATGCTAAGCCTAATGGGTATCGCTCCTATCATTTGATATTAGATATCGAAACAGACTTTCCGGATGTAGATGGAAATAGCAGGGGGCATTATTTTGCAGAAATCCAGCTGCGGACTATCGCTCAAGATTCTTGGGCTAGTCTGGAACACCAGATGAAGTATAAGCGCGATATTAAAAATCCGGAGATGATCACGCGAGAACTTAAACGCTGTGCTGATGAATTAGCTTCTTGTGATTTAACCATGCAGACTATCCGTAATTTGATTCAAGAAAGTGGTGACTAAATGCCTATGCATATTTTATTAGCAGAGGACGAAGAACAACTTGCTCGCGTATATCAAGCAGCTTTGGAGCACCAAGGCTATCAGGTTGATCATGCGACAAATGGTCAAATAGCTGTCAATTTGGCACGCGAGAAGGCTTACGATGTGATGGTCTTGGACATCATGATGCCGGTAAAAACAGGTCTAGAAGCTTTGAAGGAGATGCGGGAATCAGGCAATCGTACCCCCGTCATCATGCTGACAGCTATGTCTGAAATCAATGACCGAGTAACTGGCTTGGACGCAGGGGCTGATGAATATCTGACGAAACCAATCTCTCTAAAGGAATTGCTGGCACGTTTACGCTCAATGGAGCGCCGTCTCGATACCTATACGGCTAAGGTGCTGGAGGTTGGATCTGTCACCCTCAATATTGCAGAGCAGGAGCTGACGGCGGCTAATTCGGTTCGCTTAGCCAGTAAGGAAGCAAAATTGATGGAATTTCTCATGCTAAATGTTGGCAAGCGCCTATCTATTCAGGAGATTTTTCAGCAGGTCTGGGGTAAGGATGATGCCGATCAAGTGACAGAGGACTATGTCTATGTCTATATCTCCTATCTGCGGCAGAAACTCAAGGCCATCAAGGCCGATTTGGAGATTCTTGGTGAGCCAGAAGGCGGTTTTGAATTAACAGAAGGCAGGTGATGTTTATGTTTAGACGGTTGCGCTTTCGAATTATTTTGATTGCCGCGGCAGCGCTCGCTTTGGCACTCTTTATCTTTTCTAATGTGCTCACTTCGGCTTATTATTTGACAGCCCGTCAACAGATTGACAGTGTCTTGCAGCTTTTAGCTAACAATGACGGTGAGCTGACTTATAATGATAAGACCTCGGATCGCTTGGGAATTACGTCTCCTGATGCCCTCTACCAGTACCGTTATTTCAGCCTGACTCTAGATAAAGATCGAAAATTGTTATCCGCCTCGATTGATAATATTCAATCGGTCAAAACGGATGATGTCGCTAGTATTATTAAAACTGTATTGAACTCTAAAAAAGATAAGGGCACATTAACAGTCAATGATGTTGAATTTTCTTATCAGCGAACGCCGATAGAAGGTGGGAAAACCTTGATTGTCGTTTTAGATAGCAGCCAATTCTACGCCTCCACTAAACGGCTGACTCATCTGACTTCTCTTATGTCTCTTGTCAGTTTTGTCCTTTTTCTCACTATCTTTTCCCTCTTTTCAGGTCGGATTATTCGCCCCTTTGTCAGAAATATGGAGAAGCAGAGACGCTTTGTTACCAATGCGGGGCATGAGCTTAAGACTCCCTTAGCTATTATTCAGGCCAATACGGAACTACAGGAGCTCATGACCGGTGAGACTGAGTGGTCACTTTCCACCAAGGATCAGGTCAGTCGCTTGGGCAACCTCATTAATTCAATGGTGGCTATGGCTAGGCTGGAAGAGCAGCCCGATATAACCCTATCTGATGTCGATTTTTCGGCAGTCGCAGAAGATGCTGCCGAGGATTTTAAAGGACCAGTGGTTAGAGATGGTAAAGAATTTGTCATGGCTATATCGCCTGATATTCACATTAAGGCAGAAGAGAAATCAATTTTTGAATTGGTAACCATCCTAGTTGATAATGCTAATAAGTACTGTGATGCAGGCGGTAAGGTCAGCGTCAGCCTCAGTCAGGTAGGGCGCACCCGCAAACGAGCCAGACTGCAAGTCTCCAATACCTACAAAGAAGGACAGGGTACTGATTACAGCAAGTTCTTTGAGCGTTTTTATCGAGAAGAAGAATCTCATAGCAACAAGAAAAAATCGGGATTTGGAATTGGACTGTCCATGGCAGAAAGCGTAGTTAAGCTTTTTAAAGGACGTATTTTTGCCAGCTACAAAGGGGACACCATCACCTTTACCGTTATCTTTCCTACATAAGAGGTTGAAACAAAAGTCCTGCTTTTGTCTCAACCTCTTATTTTATGAATCCATGGCCGCAAAAAAAAAAACGGTCTTCCAAACGTCTACGCACTCTCAAATGAGGTGCTGAAAAACGTTTAGGGACGCCCGTCCCAATAAATAAAAAAACTAGACTGTAACGTAGATGAACTAAAAAGCTGACTATTCTTATCAGACTGTTTTAGAATCGACCTTAAGCCTAGTTTTTATAGTTAGTTTATCCTAAAAATATTGCAGTAATAATAGTCAAGATGGCTAGACCACCTTGGGTCAGGAGGATTTTAGGATTAGACGTGGCTGCACCGTAAGCTGCTACCAGTACGATATAAATCATGATGGGCAACAGCATGCTTGGATTCCAGATGAGGGCATAAAGAATGCCAACCCCAATCAAACCATTATAGACACCTTGGTTTTTAAAAAGGGTCTTTAAGGATGGTGCTGACAGTTCCTCTCGAGTCATGCCAAAAACCCGTGATGTGCTGGCAGATGTCGTTGCAAAGGTTTCTAAATACATGATATAGAAAAATTCCAGAGCAACGAGGCTTGCTAAAATTATCGTCATTACTGACATAAATCATATTCCTCGCTTCTTATCTATTGATTTCTGTTTTATTATAGGGGGCTGCAGAATTAATTGCAAGCGATTTGACCGAGAGAACTAGAGCCTCTTGGATAAATCTAATTTTTTAGACCAGAAGCTATATTTTTATCAGAAGAAATATTATAATGGAGAACAAGAAAGGTGGCGATTGAATGACAACAGATAGCCAAGATAACTTTCAGGTCGATCAGCAAGACTATGATTTTCACGTGGATATGGATCCTGTCTTTTCAACAGGAAAGGGACTGAATGAGGATGTGGTTCGGCAGATTTCGCAGAAGAAGCAGGAGCCGGACTGGATGCTGGATTTTCGCCTGAAGGCTCTCAAGGCCTTTGAGGAGATGCCTCTGCCTTCATGGGGACCGGATTTATCAGGTGTCAATTTTGATGATATTGTCTACTATCAAAAAGTCTCCGATGCGCCGGCTAGGACTTGGGATGAGGTGCCGGATAAGGTCAAGGAGACCTTTGAGCGTTTAGGTGTTCCCGAGGCAGAGCAATCCTATTTGGCGGGGACCGTTGCCCAGTATGAGTCCGAAGCGGTCTACCACAATATGAAAAAGGAGTTCGAAGCCCAAGGCATTATTTTCACAGATATTGATTCGGCTCTGCAGGAGTATCCTGAACTTTTTCGTCAATATTTTGGTCAATTGGTACCGCCGACTGATAATAAACTGGCTGCTCTTAACTCAGCTGTTTGGTCAGGGGGCACCTTTATCTATATTCCCAAAGGAGTTCATGTGGAAGTCCCCCTGCAGCTCTACTTACGTATTAATAATGAAAATACCGGTCAATTTGAACGTACATTGATTATTGTTGATAAAGGAGCCAGCATGCACTATGTTGAGGGCTGTACGGCACCGAGCTACACGACCAATAGTCTGCATGCCGCTGTTGTTGAAGTTTTCGCCTTGGATGGCGCCCACATTCGTTACACCACTATTCAGAACTGGTCGGACAATGTCTATAATCTAGTGACCAAGCGGGCGACGGCTAAAAAAGACGCAACGGTCGAGTGGATCGATGGCAATCTTGGTTCCAAAACAACCATGAAATATCCAGCTATCTATCTGGACGGCCAAGGAGCAACAGGAACCATGCTGACCATCGCCTTCGCCAATAAAGGACAAGACCAAGACACCGGTGCTAAAATGATCCACAATGCTCCCCATACGAAATCTTCGATTATTTCCAAATCACTGGCCAAGGGAGGCGGAAAGGTGGACTACCGTGGTCAGGTGACCTTTAAGGAAAATGCTAGCCAGTCTCTCAGCCACATAGAATGTGATACGATTCTAATGGATGATTTGTCATCTTCAGATACAGTACCATTTAATGAGATCCACAATTCATCTGTTTCTTTAGAGCACGAAGCCAAGGTTTCTAAAATTTCTGAGGAACAGCTCTTTTACCTGATGAGCCGGGGACTCACGGAGCAGGAAGCGACTGAAAAAATCGTCATGGGCTTCATCGAACCCTTCGCTAAGGAATTACCGATGGAATACGCAGTTGAACTGAACCGATTGATTTCTTTTGAAATGGAAGGCTCGATTGGATAACTTCTATCATGAGTGTCAGATAGAAGTTGAGCAAAAACTCATCCAGTATTTCTAATTTGGAATAATCTCTTAGCCCAATGTGCAATGGCAAGACTAAGCTAACCTAGCCAACAAGCTTCACTTCCAACTACTGTGTCAAACTGTTATATCTCAAATAATCTATGGCGACAGGACTTTTGTCTCAGCCCTTCAGGACAGCAGTTAAAAATAAAATTTTGCTGACCAGTGTTTTTGTTATTTTTAGGTTGATCCCACTCTCTTTTACTTTTCTTGCTGTTAAGACTGGAACTGCCTGAATCCTGCATTAAATAATTTGTTTGTTTTTTAAGTTTTAACTTGACTTATAGTGGACTTCAAGGTATAGAATAAAGGTGAAATTTCTACAGGAGGTAGCATCATGGAATATGTGAAATTAGGAGCAACAGGTTTGGAAGTTTCTAAGCTCTGCTTAGGCTGTATGAGTTTTGGAGATGCCACGCTGGGATTTCACTCAGGCTGGCTTCTCGATGAGGACAAGAGCCGTGTCATCATTAAGAAAGCCTTGGATTTAGGAATCAATTTCTTTGATACGGCTAATGTTTATGCGGCTGGCAGCAGTGAAGAGTATCTCGGCCGAGCTCTTCGTGATTTTGCCAACCGTGAAGATGTGGTGATTGCGACCAAATGCTTCTTCAGTGATTTGCCTAATGGTGAAAGTAAGCCCAACAACCACGGGCTTTCACGCAAGGCTATTTTCCATCAGGTTGAGCGCAGCCTTAAGCGGCTGGGGACTGATTACATTGATATTCTCTATATTCATCGCTGGGATTATCATACGCCAATTGAAGAGACCATGTCAGCTCTGAACGATTTGGTAGGCAGCGGTAAGGTTCGTTATCTGGGAGCTTCAGCCATGTATGCTTGGCAGTTCCAGAAAGCGCAATATGTTGCTGAAAAGAACGGCTGGACTAAATTTTCCGTCATGCAAAATCATTATAATCTCCTCTATCGTGAAGATGAGCGCGAAATGCTGCCTTTCTGTCAGGAGACAGGTGTTGGTTTAGCGCCCTACAGTCCTTTGGCATCGGGTCGTGTCGTGCGCGATTGGACAGCTGATACAGCCCGCAGTAAGACGGATACAACAGCCCAAAGCAAATACGACAGTACCGAGGAGCAGGACATGGCGATTGTTAACCGGGTCGCTGAACTTGCTGACAAATACGGTGTCACCCGCACGCAGATTGCCTTAGCGTGGTTATGGCAAAAAGGCGTCCACTCTCCAATTGTCGGTGTCACCAAGGAAAAATATCTGGATGACTTTATGGGAGCTTTTGACCTTCACTTGACTCAGGAAGATATGGATTATCTGGAAGAAAAATATCTCCCTCACAAGGTTGTCGGGGCTTTGTAAGTAGTATGGAGTTAACCCTATACGATCTCTATCAAAAGATGCTGGCTCACATGGGGCCGACTGGTTGGTGGCCGGCTGACAGTAAGCAGCAAATTATTATTGAAGCTATTTTGATTCAAAATACAACTGAGCGCAATGCTGTTCGTGCGTCACAGCTGATTAGAGCCCAGACCGATTACGATTTCCACCGTATTCAGCAGCTGCCGCTGGAAGATTTGGAGGAACTGGTTCGCCCAGCCGGTTTTATGAAGAATAAAAGCAAGGCCATCCAAACGCTGACCCAGTGGTACCTAGCTCATGATCAGGATCCCAAGGCTACTGTGGCGCAGTATGGCGAAAGTTTGCGCGATACCCTGCTTAAGCTGCATGGTGTCGGACCTGAGACGGCTGATGTGCTGCTGACTTATATTTTCGACCAGCCGCAATTCGTAGCGGACAAGTATGCTCGCACGCTCTTTGGGCTTTTAGGTGTTGAGGGATTGACCACCTATCAAAGTTTGAACCGCCAGCTATCTCAGCTTCCAGGCCCCTTCACTTATCAGGACGCCCAAGAATTTCATGGCTTGATTGATGAATTTGGCAAGGCCTATTTTCATCCCATAGAGAATTTCAAAACAAGCTTCCTAGCTGGTCATAGATTAGACTGGGAGCCTAGGGAAAAAGGATAAATCAGCATTTACATTTTCCCTACTGCGTGATATGATTAAAACAATCGATTTTCGATAATACAAATAGAATAATCTATCAGAAACTTATTTAAACTGTGAATAGGGCACAGCGTCTCTACAAGACACCGTAAATGTCTTTCAATAAGTATGGCAGACAACAATTAACTTCTAGAAGTTCTTTTTATGTATCAAAAGTCTTCAAAAAGCTAGTGCTGAAAATGAGTATCTGACACGATTGGATACTCATTTTTTATGCCATAATTGCTGGTTTATGCTCAAAAATCAAAATCAGTTGCTGCCCATAAAACAGTATGTATAGGAATATGTTACAATGGCACGAAGGGAGGTGTAGTCTATGTTAGACAAAAGGGCAATAGAGTTCAAAAACAAGTTCCTTGCCTTACTAAAACGGGAAACCATTATTGAAAAATATCAAGCTGAGCTTAGAAATAATGAAAAACTAGTCCATGACAGTGAAAAATTATCTCGGGGGATATTGGAACTTACCAGAACATTCTCGTTAGCCCTCTTGCCAGAAACTAAACGCCGTCAAGATTTAGACTTTGCTCAAGAGTTACATAAATCATGGGAGGAAGTAAAAGAACATCATCGACTATCTCAAGAGAGTGTTCATGAACTATCTGACTTCGCCAAAAAGTTAGAAGAAGATATGTGCCAAGTCCAGAAAGAAAGGCAAGAGCTAATTGATGCATCTGGTTATACTCCAGAAGAATTAGGAAAAATTCTTGACGAGCTAGCAAATGAGATTGATGGTTAATGGTAGAGCCTATCTGATATTGAGCCTAGATTAGTTTAAATTATTAAGGAGGTTTTATGACAGTAAAAAAGAAGGCAGTTATTTTCTTAGGAATCACGGCAGTTTTAGGTTTAGTAGTAGGAGGTATAATAATGATTAATCCCTTTACGGGCAAAGATGAGCCAAAGTATAAAGGAGAGCAGGATAGAATTGTTCAGTATATAGGTGAACACATAGAATTAGTTGATGGAGAACCAATTAAAAAAATTGAGTTTATTGAATTTCAAAAAAATGATATGACGGGAACTTGGCGAATAACAACAACAATTAATGGGAAATATGATATTTCGTTTTCAGAAAATTCCTTGGGGGAAGAAATTGAGACTGCTAATTATTCTCCTAAGGAGTTTAAAGAAAGTGATGAAAAATTAAAGAGTGATCGTGTAGATAGTGTTAAAATAATATATTTTGAGGGGTAGTAATGGTAACAGATAAAGACTACAAAAGAATTGCAGATCGTGTTTATGACGTTGATTCTGGCAAAGTAGCTAATCCTGTAAAAAAGGGTAATACTGTAGCAGGTGGTAAATACAAGGTTCTCAAAGTCGAAGACAACACTGACAACAGCATGCAGGCTATGGCCGTGGCGCCTGTGGAGAAGGATAATCATGTCGAACGAGATCAAATTAATTATTATAATCTAATCCAAGCCAGTTAAAAGGGAGCTGGTTTAGCTTATATTATAATACTAAGGAGGTTTTATGACAGTAAAAAAGAAGGCAGCTATTTTATTAGGAATCGCAGCAGTTTTAGGTTTAGTAGCAGGAGGCATAATAATGATTAATCCCTTTACAGGCAAAGATGAGCCAAGGTATAAAAGTGAGCAGGACAGGATAGCTAACTATCTTATTGACCATTATGAATTAACAAATGGTGATGATATCAAGACGATAGAGGTAACAGAATTTCAGAAAATTGAGATGGCAGGCTTTTGGAGTATTACTATAAAAGTAAATAATAAGTACAAAATTTCATTTACAGAAGATAAATTAGGTGAAGAGATAACAACTTCTAATTACTCTTCTAAAGAATTCAAAATACGAGAGAACGTGGAAAACAAGCGGGATCTATCTGACATTGAGCTGATTTACTATGATTAAGGAGTAACTATGACAACTGAACAAGAGTATAATAAAATTTCGAAGGAAGTTTATCGTGTTGATTCTGGAAAAGTGGATAATCCTGTTAAATCAGGTGATACCGTAGCAGGTGGTCAATACAAAGTCCTCAAAGTCGAAGACAACACTGACAACGGTATGCAGGCTATGGCCGTGGCACCGGTGGACAAGAACGGCCATGTGGATACCAGCCAAGTTGTAATCGCCTACGCTGGAACGAATAAGAGTGATATTAAAGATATCGAAACCGACAGTCAGTCTATTGGACTGGGGAGAGACAAGCTACAAATGCGCTCAGGCCTGAATTCGGCTAAAGTTACTGATTCTCAGTTCAAAACGGCCCAAGCCTTTGCTAAGAAGGTCGCGAAAAAATATCCCAAAGCAGAGATTACAACGACGGGTCATTCCCTTGGAGAATCTTTAGCCATGTATGTGTCTGTGAAAAAGGGCTATAACAATGTCGGCTTCAATGGCCCTGATATCCATAATATGCTTTCGGATAAAGAAATTGCCTACATGAAAAAGCACAAGGGCCAGTTTCGCAATTACCGCAATCCCCATGACAAAATAGGGAACATCACCGGCAATGAGACTGAGACGGCTATTTATGTCGAGCGGAAAAATGCCGGTATGCTGGCTGACCACAGTGTCGCTGGCTGGCAGTTCGATAACGATGGCAATCTGGTCGATAAAGTTGAAGATAAGTATTATAATCTAATCCAAGCCAGTTAAAAAAGAGCTGGTTTAGCTTAGATTATAATAAAAGGAGGTTTTATGACAGTAAAAAAGAAGGCAGTTATTTTCTTAGGAATCACAGCAGTTTTTGTAATAGGAGGTATAGTGATGTTTAACCTGCTTGGAGGAAAGGTTAATCCTTTTACAGGCGAAAAAGTTCCAAAATACAATAAAGATAGTCAGGACAAGATTGTACGGTATTTAGTCGCAAACTATGAGGGTGTTCATAAAGTTAAATTTGAGGATGTTAGTGAAAATAAAACAACAGGTTCACAGACAGTTTATTTAAATATTAACGATAGTAATAAGTTATCTATTACATTTTATGATATAGATGACACCGATTCTTATGTACCGGAGTGGGATTCTAAGACATTTAAACTTCAGGAAAAATCTGATGTAGACCAAGACACCACACTTAAAAATATTAATATTAGTTATTTGGAGGAATAAATTGACAATAACGGAAAAGAATTATCAAGATATAACAAAGCAAGCTTATGCTGTCGAAGATGGTAAAGAGGACTATACCGTGGCTGAGGGGTATAAATTCAAGTCTGATGGTCAAAAGTTTCAAGTTCTCAAAGTCGAAGACAATACTGACAATGGCATGCAGGCTGATTACAGTGTCGCTGGCTGGCAGTTCGATAAAGATGGCAATCTGGTCGATAAAGTTGAAGATGAGCATTATAATCTAATCCAAGCCAGTTAAAAGAGAGCTGGTTTAGCTTATATTATAATATTAAGGAGGTTTTATGACAGTAAAAAAGAAGGCAGTTATTTTATTAGGAATCACAGCAGTTTTAGTAATAGGAGGTATAATAATGATTAATCCCTTTACAGGAAAGGATGAGCCAAGGTATAAAGGAGAGCAGGATAGGATGGTGGAATACTTAGCTAGCCATTATGAAGGAGTTGAAAAAATTGAGTTTAAGAATTTTGAAAAGGATGCAAAAACGGGTTACTACACTAGTGTTGCAGAAATTGATGATAAATTTGAAGTGATGTTTTATGAAAGAGGTATTGGTGGCGAAATATCTCTTGACTACTATACAAAAGATTTTATCATTCAACATCCTAAAACAAACAAAACAAATGATTCTAAAGGTGATATAAAAGTAGTTTATTATGGAGAGTAATCAATATGACAATCACAGATAAAGACTATAACGAATTATCTAATCGTGTTTACAACGTAGACAGTGGAAAAAAGGGTGTTGTTCATATAAAAGAGGGACAAGAAATAATGGATGGTCAATACAAAGTCCTCAAAGTCGAAGACAACACTGACAACGGTATGCAGGCTATGGCCGTGGCACCTGTAGATAAAAATGGTCATGTGGATACCAGCCAGGTCGTAATTGCCTACGCTGGAACGAATAAAGCTGACTCTGATGATATTGCAACAGATGTTCAGTCCATTGGTCATGGGAGTGATGAGTTGAAAAAACGCGGTTCTTCGCCTACTGGACCGACAGTCGATTCTCAGTTCAAAACGGCCCAAGCCTTTGCTAAGAAGGTCGCGAAAAAATATCCCAAAGCAGAGATTACAACGACGGGTCATTCCCTTGGAGAATCTTTAGCCATGTATGTGTCTGTGAAAAAGGGCTATAACAATGTCGGCTTCAATGGCCCTGATATCCATAATATGCTTTCGGATAAAGAAATTGCCTACATGAAAAAGCACAAGGGCCAGTTCCGCAATTACCGCAATCCCCATGACAAAATAGGGAACATCACCGGCAATGAGACTGAGACGGCTATCTATGTCGAGCGGAAAAATGCCGGTATGCTGGCTGACCACAGTGTCGCTGGCTGGCAGTTCGATAAAGATGGCAATCTGGTTGATAAAAACGGCAATGTGGCAGATGTGACCCATGTCTATGATGAGGTGGAATCCATGGTTTCTGGCTACATGGGCAAGGACTTCAAGGCCATGAAGTCCAAGCTGGGGGCTGATGGCTATTCAGGTCATGAAAAGATTTTCTTGGATTATCTGTCTGCCAGTGCCGTGGCTTCTGGTTTGGGAAGCGCAGCCCAAATCGGTTATGAAAGCATCAAAGGACAGGCCGATGCTGCTGGTGAAGAGGCCGAACAACTCTATAAGAGTCTGACCAGTGATCGCCCAGCTTCTGTCAATAAGCTGACAGATGATGAGATTTTAGCCGTTTATGCCGAGGAAGGCATTACCTATGACTATATGGTAACCAAGGTCAAAGATCATTTTGACAAGAAAACAACTAAAGCCTCAAGTCTATCTGAAGGGTTTGCCAATCTAGGCGGTCAAATTGAAACAGGTATGCAGGAGCTTATTGACAAAGACAGCCGTTTAGGAGGAGAAATTTCAGGATGGATGAGTGGGATGTAATACAAGATAAAATCAAGAAATACGAGCTGGAACTTGAATTTATGGACGAGGACTACCGCCGGATCAAAAAACAGTTGGAGCAAGAGCGGGAATCCTATGAGGAGCGGCTGCAGAACTTCAACGCCATTACGGACACTAAATATCAAGAAGCACTGGCTGATTTTAGAGCCTTAGGGGTTCAGGACAGCACGCATTTTACCACTACCGTAACCGATATCAACACTCGGGTTCAAAATGCCTTTATTGATGTTTTTAGATATTACGACGATCAGTTTGAATCATTAGAGAAGGTTTATAAGAAAACCTTCCAGCCTGTCAGTGACAAACTGGAAGCAGCCTATATTGAACGGCGGAAATTATCCTAAAATGATGAAAAAGAAAAGAGGAGGACAGCAATGAGTGCCCTTACGGATGCTTGGAACAGTGCCAAAGAAATGGCTGGCGGCGTGACACGGACACATATGGGAAAAGCCGTAGGTGACGCGGTATCAGGAGATACAGAAGCGGCTGAAAAGGAGTACGAGAAAGGGATTATTAGAGCTTGTGCCAGTGCTCAAAAGGCTAAGCGTAAGGAGCTGATAGACAAGTATGACAAAGCCATCAGTCATATTGCTTCTGAGACAAGGTCCAGCCTGAAGAAGATTGCTGGGGAATTAGACGAAGACATTAAAGGCCAGTTTTCCAAAGCTGTCAACCAAGCGATTAAGGACAAGGCGTCTGATTATAATGACTTGATGACTGGGGAAAGCGGTAAGTAGGCAGCACCACAAATTATTATGATTGAGGTGTATGTATCAGGAGAACCAAGGTAGTTTTTCCCTTGTACTTTTATACTCAAAAATCTCATCAGTCTAATCAAAGGCTTAAAAATTCGCTAAAGCTGAATTTTCTGCACCAAGTTCTATGGGAACAGCTAAAGCTCTTGCTAGTTGGCCTGCCGAAGTTAATGATGATTTTTAAAAAGTACTGTCTCAGGATTTCCTGTGGAATAATAGAGGAGGAAAAAATTTTGAAAGCACTGGAAGATCGGATTTTAAAGGACGGTCAGGTTTTAGGGGAGGACATTCTCAAAGTAGATAGCTTCTTGACCCATCAGGTAGACTACCAACTCATGCAGGAGATGGGCCAAGTATGGGCGGAGGTTTACAGGGATGCAGGGATTACAAAAATTGTCACTATCGAGGCTTCTGGTATTGTCCCGGCTGTCTATACAGCGCAAGCATTAGATGTTCCGATGATTTTTGCCAAAAAACACAAAAACATTACCATGACTCAAGGGATTTTGACAGCAGAGGTCTATTCTTTTACCAAGCAGGTCACTAGTACGGTTTCTATTGCTGAAAAGTTTCTCTCCAAAGATGACAGGGTCTTGATCATTGATGATTTTTTAGCCAATGGACAGGCTGCCAAGGGGTTGATTGAAATTATCCAGCAGGCAGGAGCAGATGTGGTAGGGGTCGGAATTGCTATCGAAAAATCATTTCAGACAGGACGCCAGATTTTAGAGAATATGGGTCTTCAAGTGACCTCTTTGGCGCGTGTGGCTAGTTTTGCTAATGGCCGAGTAAACTTCAAGGAGGCAGATGCCTAATGAACAAAGAAAGTCATACCCAATCAGCTATTCTAGGCCTGCAGCATCTCTTATCCATGTATGCGGGCTCTATTCTAGTGCCTATCATGATTGCTAGCAGTCTGAACTATTCGGCGACTCAGCTGACCTATCTGATCGCAACCGATATTTTTATGTGTGGGATCGCAACCTTCCTGCAGCTCCAGCTCAATCAGTACTTTGGTATCGGACTCCCCGTCGTGCTTGGCTGTGCCTTCCAGTCTGTTGCCCCCTTGATTATGATTGGCCAAAATCAGGGCTCAGGCTATATGTTCGGTGCCTTGATTGCCTCTGGAGTTTACGTCATCTTAGTGGCAGGTGTCTTTTCTAAAATTGCTCGCTTCTTTCCGCCAATCGTGACAGGGTCAGTTATTACTGTGATTGGTCTCAGCTTGATTTCGGTTGCCATGGGAAATATGGGGGACAATGCTGATAAGCCAAGTCTTGATTCTCTGTTTCTATCTCTGACAACCATTGCCATCGTTCTTTTAGTACAAATTTTTGCCAAGGGGTTTATCAAGTCCATTTCTATTTTGATTGGCCTAGTGGGAGGAACTCTTCTTGCTGGTTTCATGGGACTGGTTGATTTCACGGCTGTCGCTCAGGCACCGCTCGTTCATGTGCCGCAGCCATTTTATTTCGGTCAGCCTAAGTTTGAGCTGACCTCGATCATTATGATGTGTATCATTGCGACAGTTTCCATGGTCGAGTCGACTGGCGTTTACTTGGCCTTGTCTGATTTGACCAATGATAGATTAGACAGCAAGCGTCTGCGCAACGGTTATCGTGCAGAAGGTTTAGCAGTCCTTCTTGGCGGGATTTTCAATACCTTTCCCTACACTGGTTTCTCACAAAACGTTGGGCTTGTCCAGCTCTCAGGGATCAAGACCCGCCGTCCGATTTACTATACGGCTGTCTTTCTAATTGTACTTGGTTTAGTGCCTAAGTTCGGCGCCTTAGCGCAATTGATTCCCAATCCTGTTCTAGGCGGTGCCATGCTGGTACTCTTTGGGATGGTAGCCCTTCAAGGAATTCAGATGCTCAATACGGTTGATTTCAAAAATGAGGAGCACAATTTCATTATTGCGGCTGTCTCCATTGCAGCGGGACTGGGATTCAATAATACCAACCTTTTTGCCAGCGCCCCCACAACTGTCCAAATGTTCTTTACCAACGGTATAGTCATTGCCACGCTCAGCTCCATCTTGCTTAATATAATTTTTAATGCCAAGTCTAAAAAGCAGCAGGGCTAGCCAAATCTTCACACAGCAGTTTCCACTAAAAAATGGTAAGATAAGGGTGGAATGTTATTGAAAAAGTGAGAGAGGGTGTGTGGTCATGGCCTTTATAAAGGAAAAATTTGAAGATAGCAATATTGATGCTTTCATGGCAGAGAGAACAGATGAATTGGTTGCTATGCTGCGCTTTATGAGTGATCTCCCCCTGAGATCCCTGCGCTATGAACTGGTTGAAGCTGAAATTGATAAGCGCAGTTACAAGTGCTACTTTTTTGAATCTAGCTCAGCCTTTCGGGGTTATGGTCAGTTTGCTTTTCAAGTCAGCTTTGATTACCAAACAAAGGAAATTGCCGTGATGCATCTATCAGGTGTTGCCAATCTGACTGCTGCTTACAGCGTTCCTGAAATCATTAAAATTCTTGCTGAGGACTTCTTTGCTGATTTTTTCCTCAAAGAGAGTTTGTCCTAACGATAATTTTAAGCCTAAAAACCCGCTGAGAACTTTGACTCTCAGCGGGTTTTATCGGCTCCATGTAGAAAAAGAGGCCAAATTGGCCTCTTAGACGATGAGAACTAAGCTACTGGACTGATGTCATTGTCAATAATCACTTTTAAGGCTTGATTGTCACCTGCATTTTTGAAAACGTCATAAGCCTTATCAACCTCTGATAGGTTAAAATGATGAGTGACTAATTGACTGGCGTCAATTTTACCAGATTTTAAAACATTCAGCAGCATTTCTGTCGTGTTAGCGTTGACTAAACCTGTTGACAAGGTAATATTTTTAATCCATAAATCTTGTAAGTCAAATGATACTGGCTTACCATGGACACCAACGTTAGCGACGTGACCGCCAATTGCGATAATTTTTTGACAGATATCAAAGGTTGCTGGGTAGCCTACACACTCAATAGCAACATCAACCCCTCGACCATCTGTCAAGGCGTCAACCTGATTCTTAACTTCTTCAGCGTCTCCTGAGCAAATGACCTCAGTCGCTCCGAAACGTTTAGCAGCTTCCAGACGCGATTCTGACAAATCAACCATGATGATTTGTGCTGGAGAATAAAATTGTGCTGTCAGTAAAGCAGCAAGGCCAATCGGTCCTGCACCTACAATACAAACAGTATCACCTGGCTTAACATCTGATGCTTGGACCCCAATCTCATAAGAAGTTGGCAGGATATCAGACAACATGACTAGAGCCTCGTCGTCAACCACTTTTGGTGCATGATAAAGACTGCCATCAGCCTGCGGAATGTGGACATATTCTGCCTGCGTACCATTGATTAGATGGCCTAAGATCCAGCCCCCTTGTTCGCAGTGAGCTGGGATCCCCTTTTTACAGTAATAGCAGGTATTGCAAGCTGTAACACATGAAATAATAACCTTGTCACCTACTTTAAAATTAGTAACTGCATCACCAACGTCCTCAACAATACCGATACCTTCGTGGCCTAGAATAGTGCCCGGCGGTGTTTCTGGAACATCGCCTCCCAAGATATGTAAATCAGTCCCGCAGATGGTGGTTTTTAACAACCTCACAACAGCATCTGTTGGATTGACAATCTTTGGTTTAGCTTGCTCAACCAAACCGATCTTACCTTTTTCTAAATAAGTCGCAGCCTTCATAGCCTGGCTCCTTTCTAGTGATTTTTACACGGTAATTGTAACAAATATCGGCAGCGCTTTCAAAAAATTAACATTGTTTCCTTACGCCTATTTTCCCCGTTGAAATCTAGAAGTCATTTTCCCATTATCAATCGTCTTTCGGCTCTTTTTTAGTTAGGAAGAACTGGGTAAAAAAGAGCCTCACAAAGAATCGAATATCGGGTATCTTCTTTTCGTTAAGTAGGTAGCTAGCTCATAAAAATACAGCAGGCAAGAACACCATAAAATAAAACAGCCCCCTGCCTTAGAATCCTGAGGATCTATAGGCAGAGGGTCTATTTTTTCTTGCATTTCCACCTTCTAATACCTTAGTTCTTTTTTTTCATCTTACCGTGGGGGTAGTAAGACCCTTCTGGCAGATCGTTAATAAAGACGTGAATATTTTCTTTGGGGGCCTTGGCAATACGTGAAACAACCTCGGTAACTTCGCGTGCTAATTCGATTTTTTGTTCCTGTGAACGACCTTCAAAGAGATCAATTTTGACAAATGGCATAGGGCTTTCCTCCTAAAATAGAAATAACTTATTACTCTCTTATTGTATCATGAAAACTGTAAGAATAGCAAAGTTGAAGCGATTGTGCAGATGATTTTCCAAGTCTTGATTCTTAGATTTCCTACTGATAATTCCCTTGATTTATGATAAAATAAGACGATAAACTTTTTTAGACAGGAAGGCATATTTTTGGCACAGTTATATTACCGTTATGGTACCATGAATTCGGGGAAATCTATTGAAATTCTCAAGGTTGCTTACAATTATGAGGAGCAGGGGAAACCAGTTGTCCTTATGACCAGCGCCTTGGATACACGTGAAGGATACGGCTGGGTTGCCAGTCGTATTGGCCTTAGGCGTAAGGCAAAGCCAATTTCAGCAGATACCGATATTTTTGGTTATATTGACGGCCTGCCTGAAAAGCCCTACTGTGTCCTTGTTGATGAATGCCAATTTCTGACCAAGGCCAATGTTTTTGATTTGGCTAGAGTAGTCGATGAGTTGGATGTACCTGTGATGGCCTTTGGCCTCAAAAATGATTTTCGCAACCATCTCTTTGAAGGTTCCCGCGAACTGTTACTCTTGGCAGACAAGATTGAGGAAATTAAAACCATATGCCAATACTGCAGTAAAAAAGCCATCATGGTACTGCGAGTTAAGGACGGTCAGCCCGTTTACGAGGGAGAACAAGTCCAAATCGGCGGACACGAAACCTATATCTCGGTCTGCCGTAAGCACTATTACCACCCAGAAATTGATTAAGAGAGGAGCATGACCCTTTTTATGAATATCTATGATCAGCTGCAAGCTGTAGAAGACCGCTATGATGAATTAGGTGAGCTGCTGAGTGATCCTGATGTGGTCTCTGATACCAAGCGCTTTATGGAACTATCGCGTGAAGAAGCTAGTACACGCGAAACAGTCACGGTTTACCGTGAATATAAGAAGGTGCTGCAAAATATTAATGATGCTGAAGAGATGATTAAGGATGCCAGCGGCGATCCAGACCTTGAAGAGATGGCCAAGGAGGAGCTGAAAGATTCCAAGGAGGCCAAGGAAGACTATGAGGAGCGTCTCAAAATCTTACTGCTGCCCAAGGATCCTAATGACGATAAGAATATCATTCTGGAAATCCGCGGGGCTGCTGGCGGCGATGAAGCCCAGCTCTTTGCGGGCGATCTGTTACAGATGTACCAGAAATATGCCGAGAGTCAGGGCTGGAAATTCGAGGTCATGGAGGCATCCTACAATGGCGTGGGCGGTATCAAGGAAGTGGTGGCTATGGTATCAGGTCAATCGGTCTACTCCAAGCTTAAGTATGAATCCGGCGCCCACCGTGTCCAACGAGTTCCAGTGACTGAAAGCCAAGGTCGGGTTCATACGTCGACAGCGACTGTCCTAGTGATGCCAGAGGTTGAAGAGGTAGAGTATGATATTGATCCCAAGGATTTGCGTGTCGATATCTACCATGCATCGGGTGCTGGCGGACAAAATGTCAATAAGGTGGCGACTGCTGTCCGTATGGTCCACATTCCAACAGGCATCAAAGTGGAAATGCAGGAAGAGCGTACCCAGCAAAAGAACCGCGATAAGGCAATGAAGGTTATCCGTGCTCGTGTGGCCGACCACTTTGCTCAAATTGCCCAAGACGAGCAGGATGCTGAGCGTAAGTCAACCATTGGTACTGGAGACCGTTCGGAGCGGATCCGGACTTACAACTTCCCGCAGAACCGAGTGACAGACCATCGTATTGGCTTGACTCTGCAGAAACTGGATACGATTCTGTCTGGTAAGTTAGACGAGGTCATTGACGCTTTGGTTCTTTACGACCAAACTCAAAAATTAGAAGAGTTAAATCAATGACCTATGCTCAACTTTTTACGGAGTATGAGGAACAATTACTGGCGGCTGGCGAGGAGGCTGAGAGCCTAAGTTTTGTCTTTAGAGAACTTAAAAAGCTTGACATGACAGCCTTTATCCTCATGCTTCGCCGAGAGGTGACGGCGGAAGATGATTTCTTGCTGACAGAGCTTGTTCAACGTTTGCTTGCCCACGAGCCAGCCCAATACATCATTGGTTATGAGAGCTTCCACGATCTGACCTTTAAGGTTGATAAGCGAGTGCTGATTCCTCGCCCTGAAACAGCTGAATTGGTTGCTTTGATTTTAGAGGAGAATGCGGACAGTGGGCTGAGTTTGCTTGATCTTGGCACTGGAAGCGGTGCTATTGCAGTATCGTTGGCACACAGTCGGCCGGCTTGGCGGGTGACGGCGTCTGATATTTCCCAGGATGCTTTGGACTTGGCTGGTGAAAATGCCCTAGATAACAAGGTGCAGGTAGATTTTCGTCAATCCGATGTTTTTGATCAGATTGAGGGGGTTTTCGATATTATTGTCAGCAACCCGCCCTATATTTCCCAAGCAGATAAAGAGGAGGTTGGTCTCAATGTTCTGACCTCCGAGCCTCATCTTGCTCTTTTTGCCAAAGAGCAAGGTCTGGCTGTCTACCGCAGGATCGCTGAAGGAGCAGCAGCTCATCTCAAACCTGATGGCAAGATTTACCTGGAAATTGGCTATAAGCAAGGGCAGGCAGTCTCACAGATCTTTCAAGCTGCCTTTCCAGATAAGCGGATAAGAGTTTTGCCCGACCAATTTGGTCAGGACAGAATGGTGGTGGTTGATGATGGCTGATCAAGCAGCGGTTGCTAAAATTTTAGCTGCAGGAGGAGCAGTTGTCCTCCCGACTGAAACCGTTTATGGCCTTTTCGCCAAGGCCTTGAACCAGCAGGCAGTCAAGCGTGTCTATGACCTGAAGCGACGTCCACTCGACAGGGCCATGAACCTCAACGTAGCCAGCTTGGAAGATATTTTGGCCTACAGCCAAGGTCAGCCAGCCTATCTAGCTAGGCTCTATCAAGCCTTCCTACCAGGTCCGCTAACCATTATCCTCAAGGCTAATGACAAGGTTCCAAGCTGGGTCAACTCGGGTCTGTCAACGGTCGGTTTTCGCCTTCCTAATCATCCCCTAACTCAGGAGCTCATTGGGAAATACGGCCCCTTAATCGGTCCATCGGCCAACCTATCCGGTCGAGCTTCTGGCACAAACTTCAAAGACATTATTGAGCAGTTGGACTATCAGGTGATAGGAATAGCAGATGACTCAGCCATTCAAGGCTTAGATTCGACTATCCTAGACTTATCTGGAGACAGGGCTATCATCCTTCGCCAAGGAACTATCAGCAAGGAAGCCTTGCTGGAGGCAGTGCCTGAATTACATTTCTAAAGGAGAATTGACTGATGGTGAGAGTTTTGGTTTTATCAGATATTGCAGCTATTCGCTGGGTTATACCTTAGATCAAGATTTTTTGTTAGGGTTTGAAGGTGAGGTTAGCCAAGAATTGGTTGTCTATGTCCATGCTGAGGTTTATGACACACTTTATTCAGAAACTGGCTTCAATGTTTTTGGTTTAGCTGTTTTGCCGGCCTATCAGAATCAAGGCATTGGTAAAGAACTGATGCAGGGTCTGGAAGCAGAAGCTAGAAAACGACAGTATGCCTTTATTCGGCTCAATTCAAGCGCCAATCGAAAAGATGCCCATGCTTTTTATGGCACTATAGGATAGTTGATAGTTTTGGCCAACTATTATCAGGCTTACTTTTAATGAAAATGGCCAACCCATTTAACGCAGTGGTTGGCTGGCTGTTCTTATCTCTTGCTAGGCAGTGATAGCGATCAGCCTAGCCAACTGTGCGGGGGTGGGAAAACGAAGTCAAAATCTATGATTTATGACTTCTTTCCCACTCCCAGAAGCGCTTTATTAAATCTATGAGGTGATTTTATGATTTTTGACAAAGATGATTACAAGGCTTACGACCCAGAGCTCTGGCAGGCCATTCAAGCAGAAGAAGTGCGACAGCAAAATAACATCGAGTTGATCGCATCTGAAAATGTGGTCTCAAAGGCTGTTATGGCTGCCCAAGGTTCCGTTTTAACCAATAAGTACGCCGAAGGGTACCCCGGCAAGCGTTACTACGGCGGAACTGATTGTGTTGATGTAGCTGAAAATCTCGCTATTGAGCGGGCCAAGGAGCTCTTTGGTGCCAAGTTCGCTAATGTCCAGCCCCACTCAGGCAGTCAAGCTAATGCTGCAGCCTATATGGCCTTGATCCAACCTGGAGACACCGTCATGGGAATGGATCTGTCGGCCGGCGGTCACCTGACTCATGGCTCGCCCGTCAGCTTTTCAGGTAAAACCTACAATTTTGTCCCTTATAATGTTAATAAGGAGACAGAAGTTTTGGATTATGATGAAATCCAGCAGCTGGCTGTTCAACATCAGCCTAAACTGATTGTAGCGGGGGCTTCAGCTTATTCACGGATTATTGATTTTGCCAAATTCCGCGCTATTGCTGACAGTGTCGGTGCCTATCTCATGGTCGACATGGCACATATTGCTGGTCTGGTTGCTTCCGGCCACCATCCTAGCCCAGTGCCTTATGCTCACGTAACGACGACAACCACTCATAAGACCTTGCGCGGACCGCGCGGCGGCTTGATTTTGACCAATGATGAAAATCTGGCTAAGAAAATCAATTCCGCTGTCTTCCCAGGTTTGCAGGGCGGTCCCTTGGAGCATGTAATTGCGGCTAAAGCGGTTGCCCTCAAGGAAGCCTTGGACCCAGCTTTTAAAGAGTACGGTCAAAACGTCATCAAAAATGCCCAGGCCATGGCTGATGTTTTTGATGCCCACCCTGATTTTCATGTCGTGTCTGGCGGAACTGATAATCATGTCTTTCTCGTTGATGTGACTAAGGTCGTTGAAAATGGTAAATTGGCCCAGAATATCCTTGAAGAGGTTAATATTACCCTCAATAAAAACAGCATCCCATTTGAAACGCTGTCACCTTTTAAAACGTCGGGTATCCGTATCGGCAGTCCAGCTATTACCAGCCGTGGTATGGGTATTGCTGAGAGTACCAAGATTGCTGAATTGATGATTCAAGCCTTAGAAAATCATGATGATGAGGCTGTACTGGAACGCATTCGCCAAGATGTCAAGTTATTGACAGACACTTTCCCACTTTACTAACATGCTAGATTTATATTTAAAAAAGATTATTATCCACCAATTCAGTCCCGACGACACCGACCTTCGCTTTGCGGATAGGCCGCTGACTTTAACACCAAGTTTAGATGAATATTTCCGTAAAAAGCTGGCTAAGGTTTTTACCGCCGATGCTAAGCGAGGAACATTTGAGCCTGAAAATGACTTTATCGCCAACCTCGGTGATGATTTTATGGAATCTGCCCGCAAAATAGCCCAGCTCTGGAAGGAAGAGTTTGTCATCAGCGAGGATCAAAAGACTAATGATCTGATTTTTATCCAATTTGATAAGGATGGTATTGAACATTTCGCCTTCTTACGACTGGTGCTCAAGGATAGTTTGGCGCATATTCTGGGAGATGATGAGCAGCCGCTCAAGGTCACCCAGAATAATCTGCCTTCAGCTGCTCAAACGCCAGATGAGGCCTTGGTGATTAACCGCCAGTCCTATCGCTATTATTTGATTGAAAAACGCATTAAGCATAATGGCAGTTTTGCCAACTATTTTTCTGAAAATCTGCTCAAGGTTAAACCGGATCAGTCTGTCAATAAATCCATCAATCTGTTGGAAAAGACAGCCCAAAAGGTAGCCGATGATTTCAATCAGGATGATTTTAGCTTTCAGTCTAAGATGAAGTCAGCAATCTTTCAAAATCTGGAGGAAGATCAGGAGCTCTCGCCAGAAAAGCTGGCCAATCAGCTCTTTGATGATAATCTCACGGCTCGTCTAACCTTTGTGGATCAGCTTAAGGAAAAAATTCCAGAGCCGATTCCGGTAGCAGATGTGGACTATTCCCGTCAGTCGAAGAAGTTGGAGAGTCAGAAATTATCCCTGTCCAATGGGATTGAGCTGGTGGTACCCAATCAGGTCTATCAAGATGCAGAAGCGGTGGAGTTTATTCAAAACAGTGATGGCACTTACTCTATCTTAATCAAGAATATTGAAGATATCCAAAGCAAGTAATATGTTTAAAAAAATTAGACGATTGATTATCATTATCATCGCCTTGTTGGCTATTTATAAGGGGGTGACGGTCTATCGGGCTGTGAAAACGGTTCTGGCCTACCGCCCCCTTGTAGAAGAAGTGCTGGCAGAGGACGACAATGCTACCAATGAAGACTTGGTTCTGGCGGTGATTTATACCGAAACTAAGGGACGTGATGATGATGTTATGCAGGCCAGCGAAAGCTCGACTGGAAAAACCAACGACATCAGTGATAATCGCGCCAGCATTAAACAAGGCACCAAAGTTTTAGCTGAGAATTTGGAAAAAGCCCAAAAGCATGAGACAGACACTTGGACGGCTATTCAGGCCTATAACTATGGGGCAGCCTACATCCCTTATGTGGCCAGGCACGGCGGTAAGAATACGATCGACCTTGCCAAGGCCTACTCCAGAGATGTGGTCGCCCCCAGTCTAGGCAATAAATCTGGTGATACCTATTATTATTTTAATACCATCTCCATCCTCTATGGCGGCGGTAAACTTTACGTAGATGGTGGCAATCTCTACTATGCCAAACAAGTCCAGTTTAATCTCTTTTTAGTGCGACTGGTTGAGAAATTTTAAAACTATGAAACATCTATTAACTTATTTTCGGGGCTACCTGAAAGAAACTTTTCTCGGCCCCCTCTTTAAACTGCTGGAAGCCAGTTTTGAATTGCTGGTTCCCATCATTATAGCCAGAATAGTTGATATTACTATTCCCCATAAAGACAAAAATCATCTGTATGGGATGATTTTTCTTCTCGTTTGCCTAGCTGTATTGGGTGTTGTTGTGGCTGTGACAGCCCAGTATTTTTCATCCAAGGCAGCAGTAGGCTACACGAGGCAGTTAACCAAGGATCTTTATCGAAAAATCATGCGGCTTTCCAAGGAAGACCGTGACCGCCTGACGACTGCTAGCCTGCTGACCAGACTGAGCAGTGATACCTTTCAAATTCAAACAGGAATCAATCAATTTCTGCGCCTTTTTCTAAGAGCACCGATCATTGTCTTTGGCTCGGTCATCATGGCCTTTGTTATCAGCCCGAGTCTTTCACTGTGGTTTCTGCTGATGGTGTTGCTTTTAACTCTTTTAATCTATGGTATGTCACGGCTGGTTAATCCGCTCTACCTAAAGATTAGAAAACAGACCGATCGTTTGGTCAGTCTGACACGAGAGCAGCTTGAGGGAATGCAGGTGATTCGCGCCTTCGGTCAAGCTGAGCGTTTGAAAGAGCAGTTTTCTGATCACAATCAGATCTACACCAAAACCCAGATTAAAACAGGTGCTCTGTCAAGTTTGGTCAGTCCTCTGACCTATCTCATTGTCAACGGAACCCTAGTCATGATTATTTGGCGAGGAAATCTGGCTATTGCTGATAACCTCCTCAGTCAGGGCAGCTTGATTGCTTTGGTTAACTATCTGCTTAATATCTTGACCGAGCTGCTCAAGCTGGCCATGATGGTGACTAATTTAAATCAGAGTTTTATTAGTGCTGGCCGGATTAGCCAAGTTTTTGCTCAGCCAGAAGAGGATTTACAAGCTAGTATTCCCCTACTAAAATCTGATAAAAAGCAAATTTTATCGTTGTCAGATGTGAAATTCACTTATCCAACTGCGGCCCAGCCTTCTCTATCTGGTATTGAACTACAAATGACAGCAGGAACAACTCTGGGAATTATCGGTGGAACAGGTTCTGGCAAATCCACGCTAGTGCAGCTCTTAATGGGATTGTACCAAGCGCAGCAAGGGCATCTGGCCATCTTTAATCAAGGCAAGAGTCCGGCTAATTTAGCGGAGTGGCGCTCTTGGATTGGCCTAGTTCCCCAAAAGGCTGAGCTTTTTCTGGGAACGATTCGTTCCAATCTGACATTGGGCTTAGACGGTGATACCATCTCAGATGACCAACTCTGGTGGGCTTTGGAAATCGCTCAGGCACGCGACTTCGTCGAAGAAAAAGAGGGTGGCTTAGATGCCCAAGTTAAGGAATTTGGCCACAATTTTTCTGGAGGTCAGCGCCAGCGCTTAACCATTGCCAGAGCGGTTTTACGGCAGGCGCCTTTTCTGATTTTGGATGATTCAACTTCGGCCTTGGATTACCTGACAGAAAGTCGCCTGCTCAAGGCGATTAAGTCGGAGCTTAAAACCAGCCTTATCCTTATATCTCAAAGGACTAACAGCCTGAAGTCAGCAGATCAGATCTTGGTTTTGGAAAAAGGGCAGCAGGTTGGTCTTGGCCGCCATGAGGAGCTGCTGGAGACCTGTCCTACCTATCAGGAAATTCACTATTCGCAGCATAGTAAGGAGGCTCAGGTATGAAACCATCTCCTTTAAAACGTTTGGTTCATGATTTTTTGAAACAGAAGCTCTTGCTGGGCTTAGCCCTGATTGGTATTTGCCTGCAGGTTGCTCTGACCATCTATCTGCCAATTCTGATTGGGAATGCTGTCGATGCGGTCTTAGTGCCCCATAATCGCCAGCTGATTTGGGGGATTTTGGCTAAAATGCTCATCGTCATTCTGAGCAATACGCTGGTGCAATACCTCAATCCCTTGCTTTACAACCGACTGATCTTTGCCTTCAGCCAAGATTTGCGCCAGCGGGTTATTGACAAGGTGCACCGGCTTCCTATCTCTTATCTGGGTCAATCGGTCGGAGATGTCGTCAGCCGCGTGACTACAGATGTCGAACAGCTCAATAATGGCCTGCTCATGGTTTTCAATCAGTTCTTTGTCGGCGTACTGACCATTGTGGTGACCCTTATCACGATGGCTAAAATTGATGGGCTCATGATGCTTTTAGTGCTGTGTCTAACCCCCTTATCGCTCTTTTTATCGCGCTTTATTGCCCGCAAATCCTTCCTCCTCTTTCAAAAACAAACCCAATCCCGCGGTCGCCAGACTCAAATGATTGAGGAGAGCCTCAATCAAGAAAGTCTGATTCAAAGTTTTAATGCGCAGGAGCAGTTTATTCAGCAATTTTTTAAGGTCAATGACACTTATGCTGACTACTCGCAGAGCGCTATCTTTTATTCCTCGACTGTCAATCCGGCAACACGCTTTATCAACGCCCTCATCTATGCTCTCTTAGCAGCTGTCGGAGCCCTGCGGATTATGAGCGGCGCCTTTTCCATCGGCCAGCTGACCACTTTTTTAAACTATGTGACCCAGTATACCAAGCCCTTCAACGACGTTTCGTCTGTGCTGGCAGAACTGCAGGGAGCACTGGCCTGTGCTCAACGCCTTTATCAAGTTTTAGATCAGGACAGTCTAGTCGAGACGGGACATGAAGAGTTGAGGAGCGATCAGGTGGAAGGTCAGATCTCTTTTGAGCATGTAAGCTTTGGCTATACACCTTATAAGACCCAGATAAAGGATCTCAATATCTCTGTACCGGCTGCCAGCCGCGTTGCCATCGTCGGGCCAACTGGTGCCGGTAAATCAACCTTGATCAACTTACTCATGCGTTTTTATGAAGTGTCCTCAGGTCGAATATTGCTGGATGGCAAGCCCATCACTAACTATACTCGCAGCAGCCTGCGTCGCCAGATCGGTATGGTCTTGCAAGAAACGTGGCTGCAGGCTGCGACCATTCATGATAACATCGCCTTCGGCCATCCCAATGCCACGCGTGAGCTCGTTGTCGAAGCGGCCAAGGCGGCTAATGCCGATTTCTTTATTCGCCAGCTACCAGACGGCTATGATACCTATTTGGCCGATGCTGGCAGTTCACTCTCACAAGGTCAGCGTCAGCTCTTGACGATCGCTCGAATTTTTGTTGCTGTCCCTAAAATCTTGATTTTAGACGAGGCAACGTCATCCATTGATACGCGAACCGAAAGTCTGATTCAGGATTCTTTTGAAACCTTGATGAAGGGGCGAACCAGCTTTGTCATCGCCCACCGTCTGTCGACCATCCAGACAGCAGACCTAATTTTGGTTATGGTGGATGGTGATATCGTCGAGCATGGCAGCCATCAGGAACTTATGAGAAAGAAGGGTGTCTACTATGACATGCAGACCGCTCAAACTCAATCTTAAGGAGAATCACCTATGCAGCTAAATGCTATTCACCACATTGCCATTATCGTCTCAGATTATGAGCTGTCTCGGGACTTCTATGTCAATAAACTAGGTTTTGACATTATCCGGGAAAACCACCGCCCCGAGCGTCACGACTACAAATTGGATCTCAAGTGTGGAGACATTGAGCTGGAGATTTTTGGCAACAAGACCAGCGATCCTGCCTATCAGGCACCGCCCAAGCGTGTCGGCTATCCAGAAGCAGTATCAGAGGCAGCAGGCCTGCGCCATCTGGCCTTTCGTGTTACGAACATCGAAGCCCTTGTAGCTGAGCTTGAAGCTATGGGAATCACCTGCGAACCTATCCGCCGTGATAGCTTCACTGGTGAAAAGATGACCTTTTTCAAGGATCCCGACGGCCTGCCCCTAGAGCTCCACGAGTAAGCAAGTGGGTTAAGCAGCAAAGTAAATATGGTGGAAATATAATTATGTAAATTTAAAGCCTATGATTTTTTGAATTTTTTCACTGTACTATTTGCAAAAGAATAGCGATACTTGTGCTAAACTCACCCCTTCAGTATTTTTCTATTTTGTCATTTAAAAGGAAAGGGACGCCATTAAGAGTTGTCCCTTTCTTTTTTGCAAACGCTTTACTATAATAAAAGCATAAAGAAGAACAAAGGAGTTAGGACTTATGAAAAAAATTATTAATGATCCTCGAGCTGTTGTCACTGAAATGTTGGAAGGTATGGTCTTTGCACATGGTGAGCTCCTTCACCGTGTAGATGGGTTGGAAATCATCGCCCGTAATGCCCCGAAAACAGGGAAAGTAGCGCTTATCTCCGGTGGCGGTAGCGGTCATGAGCCCTCCCACGCAGGATTTGTCGGAGAAGGCATGCTCTCTGCAGCTGTCTGCGGACCAGTCTTTACCTCACCGACTCCTGATCAAGTCTTAGCAGCCATCAAAGAGGCCGACGAGGGCGCAGGCGTCTTCATGGTTATCAAGAACTATTCAGGTGATGTCATGAACTTTGAAATGGCCCAAGAACTGGCCGAAATGGAAGGTATCTCTGTCGCCAGTGTCGTCGTCGATGACGATATCGCTGTCGAGGACAGTCTCTATACCCAAGGACGCCGCGGCGTTGCAGGAACCGTTCTCGTTCATAAAATTCTAGGCCATGCAGCTCGCAGCGGAAAAAGTCTGGCAGAGATTAAGGAGCTAGCAGACCGTCTGGTTCCCAATATCCATACTGTCGGTTTGGCCCTAAGCGGTGCAACAGTTCCAGAAGTTGGTAAACCAGGCTTTGAGCTCGCCGATGATGAAATCGAATACGGCATCGGTATCCACGGCGAACCTGGTTACCAGCGGGAAAAGATGAAACCATCTGCCGAGCTCGCTAAAGAATTAGTGACAAAGCTGGTGGATTCTTTCCAACCAAAAGAAGGTGAAAACTATGCTGTCCTCGTCAATGGTATGGGAGCAACACCGCTGATGGAACTCTATATCTTCGCCAATGACCTCGCGAAACTTTTAGAAGAAGCAAAGATACAGGTCGCCTATAAAAAACTGGGCAATGTCATGACCTCCATTGATATGGCTGGTTTATCATTGACCTTGGTGCGTCTGGAAGACGAGACTTGGCTAGAAGCACTAGAGGCGCCTGTTAGGACAATTGCCTGGTAAGGAGATTAATATGAATACAGAATTAGCTATCAAATGGATGTCATTATTTAATGACAAGGTTCAAGCCAATAAAGATTACCTATCCCAGCTAGATACGCCAATCGGTGATGGTGACCACGGAGGCAATATGGCAAGAGGTATGGCTGCAGTCATGGAAAATCTAGAAGGCAAAGATTTCGCTAATCCAGCTGAGGTCTTTAAAGTAGTCTCAATGCAGCTTCTCAGCAAGGTTGGCGGTGCTTCAGGCCCCCTTTACGGTTCAGCCTTTATGGGCTTTACCAAGTCTTTTCAAACCAGTGACTCCGTAGCTGAGGCGGTTGCAGCAGGACTGGAGATGATTCAGAAGCGCGGCAAGGCAGAAGTCGGCGAAAAAACCATGGTTGACATTTGGGTGAAGGTTCTAGAGGACTTACGTACCGAACAGCTCTCACTAGACAAGATCCATCAGTATGTTGAGGATTCTGCCCCTATCAGAGCAACCAAGGGACGTGCCTCCTACTTGGGTGAGCGTTCCATTGGGCATATCGATCCCGGGACCTGCTCATCCGGCTACCTTTTTGAAGCGTTACTGGAGGCAGGTGCCTAGTATGGCACAAGCAGGAATTGTTATAGTCTCACACTCAAAGAATATCGCTCAAGGCCTTGTTGATCTCATCGATGAAGTCGCCAGCAATGTCGACATTACGGCTATCGGAGGCACAGAGGACGGCGGTATCGGTACCAGCTTTGATCAGGTTCAAAAGGTTATCGAAAGCAATTCACGAGATGAGCTCTTGGCCTTCTTTGATCTAGGCAGTGCTAAAATGAACCTAGAAATGGTCGCTGATTTTTCAGAAAAAATTATCCATATCAAGGATGTCCCTATCGTTGAAGGAGCCTATGCTGCCGCCGCACTCTTACAGGCTGGTGCAGACACAGAAAGCATCTTAGAGCAATTAAAGGACTTAGGCATTGAAAAATAGGTAACGGTCTTTAGTCCAGCCCCGACCCTATCGCCCTAGCTGCAGTTCTTGTTTACAATCTTATCCTAGGGTCTAGCTAAATCCAAATTTTGACAGAATCGGTGCCTAGCAGAAAAACTTCATAAGAAAAGACGCCCCAAGAGTTAGTCCAAAAAACTAACGTTTGGAGCGCTTTTTTGATTTTAGCGGCTTTATCTTCCAAGGTTTATGTTTCCTTAACCTCTCCTATGCTATAATAAAGATAGTATAAGATTAGAAAGTGATGACTATGGCGATTACAGTGACAAATGAGCTGGTGATTGAGGAACAGCTCATTGAACGATTGATAACAGGCGAAAGTCAGTGGAGCCTGCGCGATGACCTGCGCACAGAAGAAGATCTTTGGGGTAATTTCTTTGCCAAGCTGGAACAAAATAATACCGCAGCTCTCAACGGCCATCCCCTGACTAATCAGGAAAAGGAGCAGATCAAGGGACAGCTGGACTTCACCAGCTACTACGAGGCTGCCAAGTGGCTGGTCGGTGAAAATGGTATTGCCAAGGTCGACCTCCAGCGTGAGGATGCCACTTTGGATAATGCCCGCCTGTCTGTGATCTGGCGTGACAATGTTGCAGGTGGGAAATCTGCCTATGAGGTGGTCCATCAGGTTGTCCGCAATCGCTCAAAAGAGCTTGAGCGTGACCGCAGGACAGATGTCAGCTTGCTGATCAATGGTCTTCCGCTCATCCATATCGAGCTTAAGAGTGCCAGTCATTCGATAGATGAGGCCTTCAACCAAATCCAGAAATACGACCGTGAAGGTAAGTTTCGCGGGCTCTACTCCAGCATCCAGATGTTTGTCATCTCCAATAAGAGCAACACACGCTATATTGCAGCTGCCAAGGCCGACAAGCTCAACAGAAAATTTCTAACCAAGTGGGTGGACAAAAAGAACCAGCCAGTCGAAGATCTCTTTGCCTTTGCCCAGCAGGTGCTCTCGATTCCGCGCGCCCACCAGATGGTCATGCAGTATTCGGTTATTGATGATGATAAGAAGGCTTTAATCCTGCTGCGTCCCTATCAGATTCATGCCATTGAGGCGGTTCAGGAAGCCAGCAAGAAGCAGGAGTCGGGTTATGTCTGGCATACTACAGGTTCTGGTAAGACTCTGACCTCCTACAAGGTAGCTCGCAATCTCCTGCAGATTCCCTCCATCAAAAAGACCATCTTTGTCGTGGATCGCCGCGACCTAGACCAGCAGACGACCTCGAGCTTCATGTCCTATGCGACCAATGATGTCATCGATATCGATGAGACCGACAGCACCCACGATTTGGTCAAGCGTTTGACGGCTGATGACAAGCGCGTGGTCGTAACCACCATTCAGAAGCTCTCCACCCTCATGCGCAAGATTGGCGAAGGCCGCTACAGCAAGAATGCTCAGAAAATCAAGCAGCTTAAGGTTGCTTTCGTAGTCGATGAGTGCCACCGTGCGGTGACTCCGCAGACCCATCAGGCTATCTCGCAGTTCTTTGTCAATGCCCTCTGGTACGGCTTCACAGGGACGCCTATCTTTGGCGAGAATAAGCGTCAGCAGCTGGGCAATCTGGCGCAAACCACCGAGGAACTATACGGCCGCAAGCTTCACGAGTATACGGTCAAAGAGGCTATCCATGATGGCGCCGTTCTGGGCTTCAAAGTTGATTACAAAAGTACCCTGCTCCTTGATGAAGGGACTGATGAGAAGACTATCGCAGATGAGGCCTATGAGCACGAAGAGCACATGCTGCAGGTCCTCGATACCATCATCAACCACTCCAAGGGACCGCTCGGTTTTAAAAACGGCGTCGGCAAAACCTACAATGCCATCCTGACGGTCAAGTCTATCCCCATGGCACAGAAGTACTACGACCTTATCCAGCGTATCAAAAAGGGGGAAACGATCCTCAAGGTCAGCGAGTCCGTCAAGCGGGTTCTTCCAGACTTCCCCAAGGTCGCTATCACCTACTCAGTCACTGAAAATGAAGAGGATTCCCACTCAAATCAGGAGAAGATGCAAGCATCCTTGAGCGATTACAATAAAGAGTTTGGCACCCACTTTACAACAGCCGACTTGCGCAGTTACAACACCGACGTCAACAACCGCCTAGCCCGCAAGAAAGACAAGTACCTCTTTCGAGCCGAGCAGCTGGATCTGGTCATCGTGGTCAATCGTCTCTTGACTGGCTTTGATGCGCCTTGTCTGTCGACCCTTTTTATCGACCGCAAACCCATGCAGCCTCAGGATCTCATTCAGGCCTTTAGTCGGACCAATCGGATCTTTGACAGGAACAAACTCCACGGACAGATCATCACCTTTCAAGCACCAAATAGCTTTAAAGCAGCTGTCGATAATGCCCTCCAGCTCTATTCAAATGGCGGTCAGACCAGCGTCCTAGCCCCAGACTGGCAGGAGGAGAAGGAAAACTTTGAGGTCAAGCTAGCAGCCTTTCGCAGCCACGTCAGCGACGAGCCCAGCTTGGGAATCACACCAGAAGGTGCTACAACCCAAGAGCTCAAGGTCTTTGCCAAGGCCTTTCAGGAATTTGACAAGACATTCGCCTCTATCCAAGTCTACCAAGAGTACGATGAGGAGACCCTCTATACCGAGTACGGTCTCAGCACCGATCAACTCGAGTCCTATATGGGCGTTTACCAAAATGTCCTCGCCGAGCTCAAGCGCCGGCAAGAAGAAGAAGGCGCAGACGACGAGGAGCCCATAAATTATCTCTACGAAATCGAGTCCGTTCATGTCGATGAGATCAACTACGAGTATATCCTCTCGCTTATCCAAGCCCTGATCCCGCAAGAAGGCCAAGAAGCCGCCGACCTCTCAGACAAGGACTTAGCCGCTATCGATGACTATATCGCCAATCTCGCCAAAACTAACAGCAGTCTCGCCAGCGTCATGTCCACCCTCTGGCACCAGATCAAGAATGATCCAGAACGCTACCGCGGCCATGCTTTGACTACTGTCCTAGACGAGATGATAGCAGAGATCATCCAAAGCCATGTCGCAGATCTGGCCAAGAAATGGTATATTGGCGAAGATGAGCTCAGCTACTTAGTCACCCACTACCAAAAGGGCCGTAAAAAGCAAGAAGGTGAAAGCCAGCTCAATGCTAGTCAGCGCTATCAAGACTACAAAAACCAAGTCGCAGAACCCCTCAATCCCCTCCTCTACCAAAAAGCAATCAAAAAAGCCTGCATGGACCTAGTCGAAAACATCATCGAACCATTGCGACTGAGACGGTAGTTGTCAACAAACTCAATATTTTATGCTAAAATATAGCGGATAATGCTTATACACTATAAGCGAGTAAATTTTTGTCTAATCAAAATGCTCTAAACTCATTATATTTAGAAAGTGTTTTGTTAGAATGATCCTAATGAGAAATAATTTTTAGATAAAAGGAGTATTAATTGAAACCTAAGCTATCTTTTGCTGATTTAGTGAATAAATTCCATGAGAGAAATATTTCTAATGGTAGCTATACAGATGACCAAATTATTGAGTATCTACAGACCAGAAGTTATTATTATAAAATTGCTAGTTATAGAAAAAATTATCCGAAAAATCCTCAAGGTAAAGGGTACCTTAATTTGACATTTGATCATCTTATAGAGACAGCAAAGCTAGATGTACGATTAAGAGAATACTTATTGGATTTATGTTTGGATGTTGAGCATGCAACAAAGACAAAGTTAATGACAATACTTACAAATGATGAAGGTGAAGATGGCTATAGTATTGTTGAAAGTTTTCGAGACGAAAATTCTGATAAATTTGAAGAAATACTCAGACATTTTAGAAACAATTACTATAAGAAAGATATGTTTCAAAAAAGAGACCAAATTTCTGTTTGGGTTTTAATGGAAATTATAGATTATGGGACTTTAATTCAATTTCTAGAATTTTATAAGGGATATAAAATAGGAGATAGTAAAAATCTATACGCCATTCAGCATAAGTTTATAAAAAACATTAGAAATGCTTGTGCGCATAATGATGTTTATTTAATCAATATTTTTGATGCTAACTCTTCAGTCTACAGACCCCAGCCTGCTATTAAATCTTTTGCAGATAGCATGGGAGTTAATACGCACTTGATTCGATATCAGAAAACATTAGATATCGTAGCACTGTTTTATATCCACGCTAAGCTTTGCTCAGATGAGCTGAATAATAGAAGACACGCTGAGGGAAAAGAGATCCTAAAAAGATATCAAGATAGTGCATTAGTAAAAGATTCAGGTGCAATAAAAAAATTATTCGACTCAATTTTAAGTAAAACTATTGACTTTTTAGAAGTAACATAATAAAATGTTAGTTGAGGAAACAAGGTTCGCCCTTGGCTCGCATATCGGGTTATGGAAAGAAGTCAGCGATGATGCTGGCTTTTTTCTATTGAGTTGAATTTCCACCGATTTCTATATCAAACACCATTAATTGCTCCCACCTATCCTATCTGCTAATTTTCACGATTTTTAAAAGATAGGAAGTGAGGTTTAAATAGTATTTTCCAACTTTAGCCAAAATTAGGAGATAAGTTTAGAAATTTGTCATCCTATCTCTCGATTTTGGCTATTTTTGATAGATAGGAAAAGGCATATAAGTTATAATCCCTTAAAAGTCACCAATATAGAAATTTTGATAATAGTAGTAAAAGAGAACGGCTGAATAGGCAGATACATTCTCTCCAGATACTTAGCTAGAAAGCTAGATATCTACTCAGGTCTCGTCATGTCCCAGAGCATCATCAAAGAGAAGAAGAAATACTACGATGCCTTTAAGATCACAGGTGATGCCGACAACAAGGCAGAAGGCACCTTCTTTGTCCTTGCTCTCATGGAAATCTTAAAGGCCGGTCAAGAGGACATCATCCATACTTTGGAAGAAAAAAGAAGCATCTTAGAAGACTATTCCAAAGAGCTAGAGCAATCCGCTTACACCGATCTCCAAAAAAGCATTCTCTTTCTCCTCTATCAATCTAAAGTCTTCGTTGATGACCCCGGCGACAGCCTATCAGACAATGATATCATGGCTATCCTAGCGCATGACTATCCCAAACTAGCCATCAAAAAAGCCATCGACCACCTAGAAAAGATCGACGTCCTAAAACTGATCGCCCAAAGACCTAAAAAGCACCTGCTATTGTAAAACGGCAGAACTCAACAGTGACCAAGTAGGTAAGATGCGCAAAGTTAGAGACAGTAAGACTACCACCATTTCAATGAAAGTAGTTTTATCATAAAACTGTAAGTGCTAGAAAAGAACTAGTATAATGATAGAGTTTTTGATAAAATATGATGTAACAAGGAGGTGTTTTTATGGTTCAAAGATTAACTATCAATCCTGATATTTTATCGACTTATATCAAATCATCGAATACACCTTTAGAGATCATAGAGAAAAAAGTTCCTAAAATTCAAGAGATTTTAGAAGGAACCAAACAGCCCACATTTAATCAAATTTCAGCAATAGCAACTCTCATTAATGTACCAACAGGTCTCTTACTGCTGAACAATAAAGTAGATACCAACAGCATTAATCTCAATTTCAGAACCATCAGTTCGCAAGCCATTGATGAGATGAGTCCGGAGTTGAAGGATACTATTCTTGAGATGCAAGAGAAACAGGAGTTTTTGAAAAATGAAATCGAGTCAGACCTTGATTTTGTTGGAAAGTTTTCTGCTTCTGAGAATACCAATACCATTGTTCAGGATATCAAAAAGTACCTAAAAACTCCCTCTTATAAGGATAGACTGCGACAATATCGTGAGAGGATAAACCAAGCTGGTGTTTTTGTTTTCTTCAATGGGAAAATTAAAGATAACACCCACCGTAATTTGAATTTATCAGAGTTTCGTGGTTTTGCTTTAGCAGATAAACGCGCTCCAATTATTTTCATCAATCAAAAAGATTCAAAAGCAGGTCAGCTTTTCACTCTTGTTCATGAATTTGTCCACCTATTTTTAGGAGAAAATGACTTATTTGAAGAGAGCACTTCCTTCTCAGTTGATCCGCTAGAAAGCTTTGTTAATAGAGTAACCGCCGAGATACTCGTTCCTCAAGAAGAGTTAATGACGAGGCTTGATAGGAATAGTGATTTCTTTAGTCAGCTAGTAACTGTAGCAAAGTATTTTGAAGTCAGCCAATTTGTTATTGTTAGAAGGCTGTTTGACTTGGAATTTATTACTAAGAAACAGTACGACGATACCGTAGAAAAACTAACAAAAGAATTCGAAAATATTACTAGAAAAGAAAATACTAGAGGAAATTACAAGAATAATTTAATCTTTAGAATGGATCGCAATTTTTTCCAATATGTGAATAATGCGGTTATGCAAAATAGGCTGACTTACACAGAAGCCTTTAATATTGTTGGAGTTGGTTACAAGGGCTATAAAACCTTGTTAAAAGGAGGATAGTGATTGGAATATCTTTTAGATTCGAACATCTATATTAATTTTTATGATCGCTATTATCGGCAAGAATTTTTTCCGAGTTTTTGGAAGAAACTTCCTGAGATATTAAACGCATCTGTTGTTATTCCAGATATCGTCATTAATGAGAACTATCAGGATACCTTTCTAAAGGAGTGGCTGTCAGAAAATTATGCTCGTTCATACATCAAACATAAAGAATTTGCTGAGGGGTGGGGAGCAGTATTAGCGCACATTCAAACCTGTGGGTTTTATAAAGTTGAAGCCCTCGCTTCGGATAAAGGATGGGCACATGAAAAAATTGCTGATCCATGGTTAATAGCTATTGCTAAAGAGAAGGGGTATACCATCGTTACAAGCGAACTGCCAGTCCCTAGTTTAAATAAGGTAAATCCTAGTAGAAATGCCAAAATTCCTGATGTTTGTAAACAGTTGAATGTTAGGTGTATAGATATGAACCAGTTTTTTAAGGAAGTAAGTCTATCAATTTAGTCTATTAATAGAATCGTAGAACTAACCATAGCAGCCCAAACCGAAGGCTGCTTTTTAAATATTCAAATACACGAGCAAAGAAAAAGACCCTCAAACTTTGCTGAGGGACTAAAGAACAGCCATACTAAAAAAGATAATCCCAGGCGCGTGTGAATTCTCGTCCATTGACTTACTCCCATTCGGGAACACAGCGGTAATCCTTCGAAAGCTATCTTTAGGTGCATAATAACATATTTTATATTAAATAGCAAAATGGGCAGTTATGATTAATGAAATTTACGACGGGGGTGATAACTCTTCTTAAATTGATCTTGTTTCTTCATTTTCTTTTTTAAAAATTGTATTAATTTTTCAGGTAGAAAATAGACTGATAAAATAGGTAAACCAAGAATCGTGATCAATAAATTAAACTGATCAAGAGCTAGGGTGTTTAGTAAGTATACTAATAGGATAATTAGTGTAAGTACGTAACTAGTTTTAAAAGAGCGCCTCATATCATTATGTTTCTCTAGTGAAATAAGCTTAAAGACTTCGTGAATTAAAATTTGTAATACCATTCCTTGAAATATGATAATCAGTACAAAGAAGAAGAACCTGTACTTAAGAATTTTAAAAATTGAAATAAGTAGCTTCATAGCTGAATCATCTTTGGAATTAATAATAAATCCTAAAAATACAAAGGATGATAAAAAGAAAAACAATAAAAATATCTTTAGATTGTCTTTCCAGTTATCCATAAATTCTTTAAAATGTTTTTTTAGATTCATAACTTACCTCATAAATATGCTATCCGAATTATAGCATACTAAATATTAAAATAATACGACAATTATATATTAACCTTATAAACTCTTAATTGCTCTTTTATTTAATTGAATATCATACAATCGCATGATTATAGTGAAGGCAGCCTTTTTGAAAATGAGAAAAATGGTATAATTAATCATATGGAACAAGCCTCAAATTTAAACAATCCATTGTTTAAAAAAACAATGTTAAAAATTAACGATGAGTATTTTAATGAATCTTCAGACGATGGGAATTTGTATTTATACGAGAACACATTTGGTATGGAATGTGGGTTGGTATTATCAAATATTCATTTACGATTAAATAGATTATTTAAATTGTTTAATGATAGAATCCAAAACTTAAACTACTATTATTTAGCAGATGCAAGTAGAGAACTCCTTCAAATAATCGAAATCATTGATAGAATAAGCAAAATTAAGGAATTAAACAGTTCAAATTTTTGTATCATTGACACTTATAGTGGTGTTCTAGAGCGATTTGAAGAATTTTTAAAATCTTCTGGAGGCAGTGAAGTTCCAGAAGACATGGCAAAAATAGATATTGTTTACGACTCAGCAATTTTTTCGGTCTCTTCAAATTTAAACAATGATAAATTTCCATATCGTTTGCAACCTATAGGTAGTGGTTCTTATGCAGAAGTTTACAAATATCATGATGCTTTCTATGACAAAGAATTTGCAGTCAAACGGGCTAAAAGGAATCTGTCACAAACAGACTTAAATAGATTTTATCAAGAATTTAATATAATGAAACAGCTTCAATTTCCTTATATTCTTGAGGTATACAAACTCAATAAAGAATCTAATGAATACACCATGGAATTAGCTGATATGAATCTATTTGATTATATTCAAAAAAATGGGAATAAAATATCCCTCAATGATAGACAAAGAATTTGTTCTCAAATTATTAGAGTATTTGAATTTCTATCAACTAAAAATATCTTGCACAGAGATATAAGTCCTAAAAATTTTTTGATAAAAAGATATGATGATTTATTAGTGATAAAACTATGCGATTTTGGTCTAGGGAAAATATCAAATAGCTTTTTAACTGCAACAAATACAGATGTTAAAGGGGCAATGAACGATAGTACCAACCTGAATTTATATGGATTTAAAAGTTATGATATTAGTTATGAATGTTTTGCATTAACAAAATTAATTTATTTTGTAATCACGGGAAGAATTAGCAAACTTACTAAGTTTGAATATGAGGGATTGGAAAATTTTATGAAAATTGGTACTCACCCAGATATTACAAAACGCTATAAATCAATTAATGAATTAAAGCAAAAATATTATCAAATTAATTTCAAAAAGAGAATACAAAAGTGAATAATTTAGAAAAAATTTCATTATTAATAATGACAAGAGAAACAAATGAAGCAGTTCAAATTCTACTAAAAATGGTAAATAATAATCTTTTCATGGTAGATTCTGAACTGTCCATTGCTCTATTACCCTTTTTATCTTCATTGGCTGATGGTTGGATTCAACGTTATGGAACAAGTACAGAACTCCCCGATATCGAAGGAATACCATTTTATGACTTACTGAAAAAATCAAGAATCAGCTATAAACTATATACAGATAAGAAAAATAATAGAGCTAAAAAATTATTAAATAGCGGTGCAGAACAAAGATTAAATATTTTAAAATCTGAATACAGCTCTTTTCAAAAGGCCATGGTAAAGTTAGTAGGCCAGAAAGACCTAGGCGTTTTTACATTCTCAGGAGTTCCATACGGAAATACCAGTCAACTCAGTATCTACTTAGAAAGCTTCTATGATCCAGATGATATTTATACAATATCAGCATTTCAAGAAGTATCACAAACTATCTTAGCTAAATATGCAGAAGTCTTATCTTCTCTTTTAGCTGGAATTTCCCATATTTCTGGACTTTCCGAACTAAACAAAAGCGAAAATAATTTTGAAGTAGCCCAAGAATTATTTAGTCATAAAGATTATTTTTTCAGGGACTCTAAAAGACGAGATATTTTGGTAGGAGAATTAGATGATGAATTTCAACTTTATTTATTTAATATTTATTGCCAGAATAATTTTGTAAATTACGTTTTTCCAAGAATTTTCGACTCTAAAGGTACCTTTTTCTATCGTGCAAAACTACAAAGCTATTTGACTAGTGTAAATGCTATACAAAATTTAAATAAAAAATACTCCAACCAATTAGATAAGCAACAACAGTCCTCAATAACTAATCTAATCGAATGCAAACAGGTATTGTTTCCTCACAAAAGTCAATTCCGAAATAACATATTCCATTATGAGATTTCAGGGGTTCCTATGGAAATTTTTAAAGAAAATTATTTTTATGAAATGGTGGAGTATTTTAGTGGCATAGAATTTAATAATTTTATACAAAAAATTGATAGGGAGATTGAAAACTTGAATGATCTGATTTGTGAGTTAATTAAACTAAATCAGATATAGAAATTAGCCATGAGGAATAAATTTATGAATACCCCCCAATTTAAAAAGTTTAAAAGATATATTGATAAAAGAAAAGATTATTCTGAATATAAGAACCATTTATTTTTAGAGCAAAATTATTGGGATGACTACGGCTATGAAACTCTTTTCGAAGTATACGTGCCCAAGGAAACAGGAAAGCTTGTGTACTTAGGATCTATCAATATAGCAAATTTAGAAGCTGTAAAAATAAATAATTTTGATGAAAAAACAGGTTCAATAAAAAAATATAAAACGTTTGACGATCCTCAATTTAAAGACGAATTTACAAAATTAAATAATAATTTTGTTTCTCTAGGAAATGAGCGCTTTTATATTGAACTACATAAAAATTTTAGTAGTAAACAGTGTGAATCCATATTACTGAGTTTAAATGATTTGGCTGTTTTAGGATCAGGTGTTACTGATGAATTATGGAATAAAGAAATTGTCTCTAGTTCACTATTGCGACCCTATAGAAGTAAAAAAGAGGCAGAGGAGTATATTAAGCATACACTGAGCCCTGTGGCTATAGACGGAAAACGCAATGGCTATGATATTACCTATTCATACTTTTCAGAAAATAAGTTGGTTAATAAAGTAAATTTTATTGCAGACCCAGAAGAAGTATTACCGCAAAATATTCATGCCATTATAGGAAATAACGGTGTAGGAAAGACAACATTTTTTAAAGATATTTTATTGTTAGCCGCAAATAAAAAGCTAGAATTTCATTCAGGGTTTAAATTAAATGATAGGGAAATGGAAGTACGATTCAGTACACAAGACGATATTAAAATAGATACTCCTAATGATTATTTTTCAAAAATATTATTTATATCATTTAGTCCTTTTGATAAATTAACTTTCCAAGGTGATAAACCTATTGGACGTGATAATATAGATTACTTAGGCTTATATAAAAAGGGAAAGGAACCTTTGCACTTAGAAGAGTTGAAGGAAGAGTATGAAAGTATTGTAGAGGATTTAAGCGAGAGTAGAGATAATCTGAGTCTTTTTGTAGAACTAATTTCTAAAAGTAATGCTTTTCCTAAGAGTTTTATCCCCAGTGAAGTCAATCTTGATGGTGACCTGCAAGATTTAAAAGTACGATTAAAGGAGTTATTTGGTTTATCTAGTTCTGGACAAAAGATCGTTATCTTATCAATTTCGAAGCTCATTTTAGAAACTAAAAGATATTCTCTTGTATTAATTGATGAACCAGAGTTGTTTTTACACCCCCCTCTGGTCTCTAATTTTATTAGAGCTATCTCAGAAATAATGGAAAGAAAGGATGGATTCTGTTTGTTGACAACCCATTCTCCAATTATTGTTCAAGAACTTCCAAAAGATTGTGTCAAAATAATGGAAAAAGATGAACGTGGCTTCTTTAAAATGTCTGAGCCACCATACCAAACATTCGGAGAAAATTTATCAACTCTAACAACTACTATTTTTAAATTAGATCAATACAATTCAGGTTTTTATTTACTTATAAAGGATATTATAAATACTCCAGAAAAGTATGGGCTTACTGATGAAGAGCTGGATAGTATTGATTTAGGGAGAGATGCGAGTCTTTTTAGAAAATTATTAATGATGAGGAGAAATGATAAGTAGATAATGTTTGAAAAAATAAGTAAAAGTGATTCTAATTATCGAAAGCTTTTAGATAATTTATCCAAAGAAAATATTAGTGATGAGGAAAAGAAAGCCTTAAAACTTTTAAAGTTATTATATGATGAAGGGGCATTAGATAATTATCCAAACACTGAGGTAACTGATTTCTTAACATGCCATATAGATAAGAATAAAAAAATTTTTCAGAGCATAAAGGTTAAGAAATTTTGGGAGCGTTATCGTTCAAGAATAGAAAGATATAATGTCGTTGCTAACATTAATTTTTGTCCAGCGTGTGGGATTACTTTCTACCCACAGTTTGGCTATCACAAGACACTTGAACATATTTTCCCAAAAAGTTTTTATCATCAATTAGTAATATATCCAGATAATTTAGTTTATTATTGTGAACATTGCAATAGATGCAAAGGAGATAAATTTGATTACTTGAATATTTATCATCCTTACTTCACGATAATTGAAAAGTGTGGTGATGAAATAATATTGAGGATCCGTAAAGAAAATAACGGGAAAATTGACTATCAAATTAAGATTAGCCGATCAGTTCCTAAGGAGGTTAGAGACCTATTTAACAATATGTTTGGAATTGCTGGAAAATATAGAGATTATATTTTACAATTTTTAAATAGTGAGATTAGCACTCTTGAAGTTATTTTTGGTGATTCTTTAAGGAAGGTAGAAAATAAGGAAGAGCAACTTGAACTTATGAAGAGTTACTTAGAACAATTATACTCCGTAGATGTAGATAGAAATCCATTTTGTATAACTACGACTGAGCGGACTATTATGCAAAAGCTAGATGAAGTCATCCATTCAAATATTGGTTTAGTTGCTGAATATTTTATCAATGAAATGAAAGTATAAGAATTGAAAAGATTAAAATGGGAGAAGTAAATAGTGAAACAAAATGTACCTAAACTCAGATTCAAAGAATTTGAAGAAGAATGGAATTACGATTTTTTATCAAATTTAGTGGATAAAGTTCGGGAGAAAAATACTGAAAATAAATATACCGAGACTCTTACTAATTCAGCAGAATTTGGAATTGTAAATCAACGAGATTTTTTTGATAAAGACATTTCTAATAAGAAAAATTTAGATGGGTATTATGTTGTAAGGCCAGATGATTTTGTTTATAATCCAAGAATTTCAAATCTTGCACCTGTGGGACCAATAAAGAGAAATAATTTAGGTCGAGTTGGAGTGATGTCTCCTCTTTACTTTGTGTTTCGAGGTAAAGAGAACTATAGAATTGATTTGAATTTTCTAGAAACATATTTTCAGTCCAATCATTGGCATCGTTTCATGAAATTAAACGGAGATTCTGGCGCTAGATCTGACAGATTTGCTATCAAAGATTCAGTTTTCATAACAATGCCTGTCCTTCTCCCTTCCCTCCCCGAACAATCCGCTATCGGGTCGCTTTTCCAGACGCTTGATGAGCTCTTATCTGCCTATAAGGATAATTTGGCCAACTATCAAGCCTTTAAGGCGTCCATGCTGTCCAAGATGTTTCCAAAGGCAGGACAGACCACCCCTGAAATCCGCTTAGATGGATTTGATGGCGAGTGGGAGGAGAAGAGGTTATTAGAAATAGCAGAATTTAATCCCAAATCGGAACTACCTGAAAATTTTAAATACGTGGATTTAGAATCTGTTGTAGGAGTTAATTTAGTTTCATATAGATTAGAGAATATAGACAGTTCCCCTTCAAGGGCTCAACGAGTGGCTAGTAAAGGTGATATCTTTTTTCAAACAGTTCGACCTTATCAAAAAAATAATTATTTATTTGATAGCAACGAGAATGACTGGGTTTTCTCCACAGGATATGCTCAGCTTCGCCCTAAAATTACAGGTCAATTTCTTTTTGTCGCACTTCAAAGAAATGAATTTGTTAATACCGTATTGCTTCACTGTACAGGAACAAGTTACCCAGCAATCAATTCTAAAGATCTATCACGACTAAAGATATATGTTCCAGCTGATCAAGAAGAACAACAAACTATTGGTGAATTCTTTTCAAACATTGATAATTTAATGTCATCATATAAAGAAAAAATTGACCAACTAGAAACCTTAAAGAAGAAGCTTTTGCAGGAGATGTTTGTATAGGAGGATGAATGAAAGATAAAAATTTTATAAATCTTGAATATATTGATACTTCCAAGGGTGCTAAAAATTTTAGTAACTTACTACATGAGAATAAAACCTATTTTCTAAATGGTAAATGGGGATCTGGAAAAACTGAATTTCTCAACCAGACACAAAAATATTTTAATAAAAAGCTCATTATATTGGATTTATGGAAACCTAAAGATAAGCGTTCAATTATTGAACTATCACTTTTAAAATTGAAACCATTCATATATTGGGAAATCCGAGTTTTTATTATAACTGCAGTCGTCGTTTCTATACTTATGACCAATGTTGTTAATATGGGATTAACTCAATATGTTTCTAGTCTTGTAATAAAAATTGCCGGTGGGATTTCTCTGTGTGTGGCTGTGTTCCAGTTCTTCAAAGCAAAGTCAGATAGATTTTATTCATGGCTATTAACCAAATTTCCTATTAATGATAAGGTGCTAGTCATTGATGATTTTGATAGACTTTCTAATAACCAACAAGAAGAGACCTATAAACTATTTAGTTTATTAAAGGGAAGGCTCCCGATAGTGTTTGTTGGCGATATTTCTAAGATTAATCAAGTAAAAGATAATTATTTATCCAAAATAATTGACAGAAGAGTTGAGCTCCCCTTTGTTTTACATCCATCCTCAATTTGGGATAATTACTTTGAGTTGTTGGAGAAAACTTTCAATACTGTTATTTCTCAAAAATTTAAGCAGCTTGTAAAAGGTGAGCTAAGAAATCTAAGAGATAGGGAACATTTCAATGACTATGTCAATCAAGAATTTTTTGAAAGAAGAAAACTGGGGCATATTCAGATAGAAGAGCAATTACTTGTTATCTATGCCTACCTATTCCATATAAATTTTTATCAAGGTTTACTCAATAATACTATAAAAGATATTTCAGCTATCTATTCCGAAGAGAACGGTAAAGATAACAAAGATTCATCGCAAGCATCAGAGATAGTAGATGCATTATTCCCTGCAAGAAAAGAACGTTTTGCTATGAATAATGAGTATCCTAGACTATTTTCAAAAGATAAACAAGCTTATTTCATTTATGAAGAAGCATCCAATATGATGGTTGAAGAGTTAGAAAAGTTGTTTTCGTCAGAAGAAGAATTAACGAAAGCAATGCTGCTAGAACGCGATACAGATTTTTATCAATATCTAACAGCTGAGTACCTTAACTTTCGATCAAGCCGACAAGCGAAATTACTAAATTTAGCCTTATCTTATGTCCAACAATCTATTAATAGTCCTGCCATTGAATATATTATTGCAGAAAAATGGGAGCCAATAAAATCATTAAGCAATGACAAAATATTTGAATTTTGGAATGAAATTCTTGATGCTGCAGGTTTCGATTTCTCTCAAAAGTTATATCTATTGCAAAAGTATGGCATAATCAGTCCGCATGACTTAGGAGAAAGATTTCCAAATATTTCTATTTCTGGTGAGAGTTATGATAAAGCTAAAAGAAGGGATCTAATTCTATTAATTTATATTTCTCATCAAAATTTATGGATGAAATTTGAAAATTGGGATGACAAGATTTGGAATGCTATTAATATGTTGAATGATGAACAATATATTAATTTTTGGATATACCAAAGAGTCCTTTCTGCAACTGCTAATTATGATGATTTTGACTTCAATCCACAAATAAGAAATTATTACTTGTGTACCGGACGATATGAATTTGAAGTCCCTAGTAAATTTAGAGATTACCAGTCAATAGTTATTGATAAAATGACTTCACGATTAGAGGAAATGAAAAACAGAGGTTACCATTTTAAAACTGGTAATGATGAACAGTATAAATTATCAAATTAAAAATGTTTTTTACTTATGGCTATATCTTCGCAAAAAATTGAATCCATTCCATTTAGTTTTTTAGAAAGACAAAACTATGGTATCAGTTACTCAGCGTATTAAACAAATCAAACAGCCTTATGGTGGTTACTTACCGCCTAAGTTATTTTCAGTTGATGAGCTGGCAGATGGTAAGGAACTTAGTAGTGAGGAAAATATTCACGCTTCGCTGGTGGGACTTTGTGTGGACTATCTGACACGGTTTATGAATGGTGCGCCGCTAGAAGAAGCTTTCAAGATTTCTTTACTTGGCGCTCTCATGATAGAGAAATCAGAGCTAGCTTCCGATTTGCTTTCTCAAATTACTGGTCTTGACGATACTTCTATTATCAGTGCCTGTCAGTTAGCTGGTTTTGATGTGGTCTATAGAGCAGGTCGGTCAGGATATAAACCTGTTGAAGAGATTGTGCCAGATGCGGCAACAATTTTAAATATCCGTATGATGGTGGAGAGAAGTCTGACCTTCTTTGAAAAGTATGGTCCGATTGTAAAAGATGGTTTTACCTTTGAAGGTGGCTACACTGATACCATTACTACTGGTGACGGTGATTTTTTAACAGCAGATACCCTGTGGGATTTTAAAGTCTCAAAAACCAAACCTAGTAAAAATCACACGCTTCAGCTATTAATCTATTATCTTATGGGGATACAATCCATTCATTCTGAATTTCAATCGATAGAAAAACTGGGGCTCTATAATCCAAGACAAAATAAAGTTTTCCGCTTGAATCTAGCTGATATTTCTGATGAGATTTTAGAGACAGTCCGAAAGGAAGTTATTGGCTACTAAAAAATCCGCTCATTTTTTGTAAGCGGATTGCGGGCTATCGGTAATAAGGTTATTCGTTACTAAGGTGCTTTAATAACTCAAAAGTATTTACCTTTAATAACTTTTAAGTTATAATATATAAAAAAGAAGTTACCCAATGCACGATGATAAGTAAAGAAAAGAGGCCTAGAAGAATGATTAAGAACAATCCAGCTATTGGCAGACGCTGGGAAGAGGTTCAAGAGAAGCTCTTTACGCCAGAGGAGATTCGTGAGAGTGATTTAAGGGTGGCTGTCATGCTTGAGCTTATTAAAGCCAGGCAGGAAAAAGGCATCAGTCAAAAGAAATTGGAGCAGCTCAGCGGTGTTAGCCAGCCTGTGATTGCTAGGATGGAAGCTGGGAAAACCAGTCCGCAACTCGATACAGTTTTGAAAGTGCTAGCCAGTCTTGGAAAGACTTTAGCTGTTGTACCCTTGGAACAGAAAGAGAGTCATTAGTAGCACTGAGACTAGAAAGAGCTGTCCCCAAACTAGTTTTTAGAAAGGAGTGCCTATGCAGCCCTCATACCGTATTACTGAAAAGATGTTGAACCAGGTTCAGCGGATTTCGGAGCTGACGACCCAGCTTGCCTTGGAGCGGCGGGAGTTGCACCTGCGTAAGGAAAATCGGGTTCGCTCGATCCAGTCCTCCCTAGCCATTGAAAATAATAGTCTGAGTTTGGAACAGGTGACGGCTGTGATTGACGGTAAGCGCGTGCTTGGTCCACCCAAGGATATTCATGAGGTGGAAAATGCCTATGAAGCTTATGAGCGTGCTTTTAGACTAGATCCTTACCGTCTGGAGGATTTCTTAGAAGCGCACAGACTGCTGACCAAGGATTTGGTTAAGCATGTTGGTCAGTTTCGCACTGGTGATGTTGGTGTCTATGACAGCACAGGTCACGTAGTGCATGTCGGTGCCCGTCCTCAGTTTGTGCCTGCTTTAGTTGAGGAGTTATTTGCATGGGCAAAAGCCAGCAGCGTGTCGGATTTTGTCAAATCTTGTGTGGTTCACTTTGAGTTGGAAATTATCCATCCCTTTGAGGATGGTAATGGACGCATGGGACGTCTCTGGCAGAGTCTGATTCTCAGTCAGTCCAATCCCATCTTTGAGTGGCTGCCTGTTGAGTCGGCGATTTACCATCATCAGCAAGGCTATTACGATGCCCTCACCCTCAGCAATCAAGCAAATGATTCAACTGTCTTCATCGAGTTCATGCTGGATGCTATTTTAGAGACCTTGCAGGAATACCAGACAGCCCAGCCTACCAGCTCCGTAACGTTAAAACCTAAAGAAGAAGCCGTCTGGCAAAAAATCAGAACCTACCTCCTTGAACAGGGTGTCATTACCACTTCCCTAGCACAAGACTTGATTGGCCTGAGTGAAGCCAGTACCCGTCGCTATTTGTCTTTGTTTGTTCAAAAGGATTTACTGACAGTAGAAGGATCGACACGTGACAGGCATTATAAGCTGCCACTCCCTCACTAAAAAATCCGCTCATAATCCGCTTAAAATCCGCTCATTTTTGTGAGCGGATTGCGAGATATTTCTGGTAACAAGTATTTTTGCTATTGACAATGAATTTAAATTAGAAAGACAATTATGACTGAAACAGCCCCTACCTCACAAGCCCTTTATCAGGCACTTTGGAATTCGGCGGATATCCTCCGCTCCAAGATGGATGCTAATGAGTACAAGTCCTATCTCTTAGGTCTAGTCTTTTACAAGTATCTCTCAGACAAGATGCTTTTTGAAGTCGCTAAGACTATGCAGGAGCCGACCGATGATTTGGAGCAGGCGCTTGAGCTTTACCGCAAGTATTATGCGGATGAGGAGACTCATGAGGATCTGATCGATATCCTCATGGATCAGCAATCTTACGTCATTGAGCCCGATCTGACCTTTACGGCTCTGATCACTGCCATCAATGACGGGACCTTCCAGCTGGAGTCCCTAGCCCAAGGCTTTCGCAATATCGAGCGCAGTGATGACCTTTTTGAAAATCTCTTTGAGGACATTGACCTCTATTCCAAAAAGTTGGGCGCAACGCCGCAGAAGCAGAATCAAACCATTGCCAGTGTCATGAAGGAGCTGGCTGATCTGGATCTCGCCGGTCATGCCGGTGATATGCTGGGCGATGCTTATGAGTACCTGATTGGCCAGTTCGCCTCGGACTCAGGTAAAAAAGCCGGCGAGTTTTACACGCCTCAGCCTGTAGCCAAGCTCATGACCCGCATTGCCCTGCAGGGGCGTGAAGACAGGCAGGGTTTTAGCCTCTATGACCCCACCATGGGCTCTGGCTCCTTGCTGCTCAATGCCAAGAAGTACAGCCGCCAGCCAAACACAGTGACTTACTATGGTCAGGAGCTCAATACCTCGACCTACAACCTGGCTCGTATGAACATGATTCTGCATGCTGTCCCTGTTGAAAACCAGCACCTCAACAACGGTGACACACTGGATGCCGACTGGCCGGATGAGGAGCCGACTAACTTTGACGGCGTCCTCATGAATCCCCCTTACTCAGCCAAGTGGTCTGCGGACTCTGGTTTCCTAGAGGATCCTCGCTTTTCGCCTTATGGTAAGCTAGCGCCCAAGTCCAAGGCTGACTTTGCTTTTCTCCTGCATGGCTATTACCATCTCAAGCAGGACGGCGGGGTCATGGCTATCGTCTTACCTCATGGGGTGCTCTTTCGTGGCAATGCTGAAGGGCAGATTCGCCAGCACCTCCTAGAGGAAGGGGCTATCGATACGGTTATCGGTCTGCCGGCCAATATCTTCTTTAATACCAGCATTCCGACCACGGTCATTATTCTTAAGAAAGACCGTACCAATCGTGATGTCTACTTTATCGATGCCTCAAAAGAGTTTGACAAGGGCAAGAATCAGAACATCATGACCGATAGCCATATCGAGAAGATTCTGGACGCTTATACCCAGCGACGTGATATGGACAAGTTTGCCCATCTAGCCAGCTTCGAGGAGATCGTCGAAAACGACTACAATCTCAATATTCCCCGCTATGTCGATACCTTTGAGGAAGAAGCAGTTGCCCCGCTGCCAGATATCATGGCCGACATAAGCAAGACCAACCAAACCATCACTGAGAAATCCGCCCAGTTGGAAAACCTACTCAAAGACCTGCGCGGTACCACCCCGGAAGCACAAGCCGAGCTAGACGAGTTTTTGAAAAGGTTGAAACTGTAATCTGGATACAGCTATTAGTCATTTTATAATGGCTCCACCTTCTACCTTTGGAGATTGACTTTTATCAAATCAAGTAATACAATGGTATTACCGAGAGGATAGGAGGAAATTATGGCAACCATTACATTGAAAGTCTCTGAAGCAGATAAAACATTTATGAAAGCCATGGCAAAGTTTGAAGGGGTCTCCCTGTCTGAATTGATCCGCAACAAGACCTTAGAATCCCTAGAGGATGAATACGATGCCCATGTCGGTGAGTTAGCCTATCAAGAGTATCTAGATGACCTCAAGGCAGGTCATGAGCCAATGAGCTGGGAGGATATGCTAGCTGAACTTGATTTGGAGGATGATCTTGTATAAGTTGGTTCCGACTAAAAGGTTTATCAAACAGCTTAAAAAGTTAGATAAGTTTACGCAAAAGCGAATCACAACTTACTTATCCTCACATGCTCTGGATGAGCCAAGGCAGTACGGAAAGGCTCTTAGTGCTAATCGCACCGGTCAATGGCGGTATCGCATTGGTGATTATCGGGTCATCTGTCAGATTCAAGACCAGGAATTGATCGTATTAGCCTTGTCAGTTGGCCACCGACGCGATATTTACTGAGTTTTCAAGATAGAGAATCACTGGCGCCAGAAAGCTGGTGTTTTTTCTTTTCGTTAGTGTCTGATTATTTCTGACTGGATAAGCAGACTCCTTCAAATTTATAATCCAATTGTTTGAAATCCCATACTGGGAGCAGTAAAATAAGGGCGTAGTGGAGAGCGGTTACTTTTCACTGCGGCACAGCTGAAATCCTACTAGGAGATTGGCTTTTTGCATCACGTAAACTTAACGAGAGGCTAGCTCAAACCTCTGCCGAATCTTGAGAATTGCGACACTTCGAACCTACGGTCGATCGTACCGAAGGTTCGAAGTTAGTAATTGGCATAGCAAACTACCATAGTAGTTTGTGTAGTAGAGCAAGACCTAAGGTCTTAGCGATACTTTGTCAATTGAACACGAAGCTAATCTCTTCGGAAAAAAGATCGACTTCCTTGTGTCCAAGGACACAGCGTCTGTCGCCTATTTTTCGGTCAGAGATTTTCGCTAAGCGAATCGCTTCTTTGTATCTTATTTTGTATTTTATCAGGAGGTCTATATATGGATAAGCAGAAAGTTGTCATTGTCGGAGCATCGCACGGTGGTCATGAATCCGCCATTGAATTGCTGGATCAGTATCAGAATCTGGATGTCACCATCTATGAGGCAGGGGATTTTGTCTCCTTTATGTCCTGCGGAATGGAACTCTACCTCAAGGATGAGGTGACAGCCAAGGATGATGTTCGCAATTTTGCGCCGGCTGATTTGGAAGCAAAAGGCGGTAAGATTTTTAACAACCACCAAGTCACCGCCATTCACCCAGAGCAAAAGACCGTGACGGTCAAGGATACGCACTCGGGTCAGTCCGAGGAAGTAGACTATGATAAATTGATTTTGAGCTCTGGTGTCCGTCCAGTCAGTCTGCCGGTTGAAGGAGCTGGCCTTGATTATATCTACCTCATGCGCGGGTATGATTGGGCGACTAAAATCAAGGAAGCTCTAGAATCACCCGCTATTCAAAATGTTGTCGTCATTGGTGCTGGCTACATCGGCCTAGAAGCTGTCGATGTTTTTGCCAGTCGAGGCAAGCAGGTTAGCTTGGTTGATGTGATTGACCGACCACTAGGAACCTACCTCAATCCTGAATTAGCTGATCTGGTAGCAGACGAGCTTAAGCGTCACGATGTTGACCTCTATATGAATGCCAAGGTCGAGCGCTTCCAAGGCGCCGACAAGGTCCAAACAGTCGTCACTGACAAGGGAGAAATCAAAGCTGATCTGGTGATCGTCGCAGCAGGAGTTCAGCCTAACACCGACTGGCTGCAGGGAACGGTTGATCTAGAATCACGTGGCTTTATCAAGATTGATGAATATTTCCGCACGAATCTGCCTGATGTCTATGCCGTTGGGGATGCTGTTCAGCCTCTGTCCATTCCTGCCGGTAAGCCTATGCCGATTGCTCTTGCAACAACAGCTCGGCGTGAAGCCCAGTATCTGGTCAAACATCTCTTTGAAGCTAAACCTAGCCAAGCTTTTGCGGGAGTTGTCGGTTCCTCTGCTCTCAGTGTCTTTGACTATCATTTTGCAACTAGTGGTCTCAATGCCTTTACGGCAGAACGAGCAGGTGTCTCTTACAAGACTAGTTTCTACCATGACCGTCTGCGTCCGGCCTATATTCCTGATGACCATAATCCCGAGGTTTATGTCAGCCTAACCTATAATCCTCTGACCCATCAGATTTTGGGCGGGGCTGTGCTGTCCTCCTATGATGTCACAGCTCAGGGTAATGTTCTATCGCTGGCTGTCGGTCACAAGATGACCTTGGAAGATCTGGCTCAGGCTGATTTCTTCTTCCAACCAGGATTTGACCGCCAGTGGAGCCTGCTCAATCTGGCAGCTCAGCATGCTTTGGATTTAGCACCTTTCTGATTAGGGTTCTAGGAAGCTTACCCTGAGTAAATTAGCCTGAGCGACTTAGCCCTAGCCTAATAAGTTAGACTGACTTAGGTATGCTAGCTCGTGATAGGGTTGGCGGCCAAGTCTCGTGATCTTGACCGATGCTAAATTGGGCTAGGTGGTTATTCTTGTTGATAATCCACCGCCCACGGAAAAAGGCAACCGATAAAGCCGGCCTCCTATCACAGCAGCGTGTGCAGCTATAAATAGACAAAGAAAGAAGCAGCAGAGGCTGGTCTTGAAGAACAGGGCTCTTCTGCTTTTTCTATAGTCTCTTTCTATACCGCGTGATAAAAAAATTCAATGGTTCTGGTGTCTCAAAACTGTGGTATGATTAAGGGACAAGAATTTTTTGGAGGCCCTATGGAAAATCACAATTTTGAAAATGAAGGTCAGTTCCAGCGTAAGATGAGCAGCCGACATCTGCAGATGCTATCAATCGGTGGTATCATCGGTACTGGTCTCTTCCTGAGTTCTGGCTATGCCATTGCTCAGGCAGGTCCGCTTGGTTCGGTCTTGTCCTATCTCTTTGGCTCTGTCATGGTCTATCTGATCATGTTTTCTTTAGGAGAGCTAGCCGTAGCCATGCCGGTTACAGGCTCTTTTCATACCTATGCGACCAGATTCATCAGTCCGGGGACTGGCTTTACTGTTGCCTGGTCTTACTGGCTTTGCTGGACTGTAGCTCTGGCATCCCAGTTCATCGGAGCGGCTAACCTCATGCTGCGTTGGTTCCCCGGCGTGCCTGTCTGGGTTTTTGCGACTGGTTTTGCAGCTTTAGTTTTTTTGGTCAATAGTTTGAACGTCAAGTGGTTTGCTGAGACTGAGTATTACTTTTCTAGTATCAAAGTCTATGCCATTATTCTCTTTATCCTATTAGGAGGGCTAGCAATTTTTGGGATACTTCCATATGAGGGAAGTCATCAGGCACCACTCTTGACTAATTTCGTCAAAGACGGGCTCTTTCCCAAAGGTCTCTTAGGAGTCATCACTGTGATCCTATCGGTCAACTATGCCTTTTCAGGGATTGAGTTGATCGGAGTGGCTGCAGGAGAGACTGACAATCCTAAAAAAGAGATTCCCTTTGCCATTAAGTCTACTATTGGACGCTTGGTGTTCCTCTTTTGTCTGACTATGGCAGTGCTAGCAGCCTTGATGCCAGCGAGTCAGGCGGGTGTCGTAGAAGCGCCCTTTGTCGTCGTGTTTGACAAGATTGGGATCCCTTTTGCAGCAGATCTGATGAACTTTGTCATTCTGACTGCTATTTTGTCCGCAGCTAATTCTGGACTTTATGCCTCTGGCCGCATGCTCTGGTCACTAGCCAATGAAGGCATGATCAGTAAGAATATCGTCCGTATTAATGATAACGGTGTGCCAATGCGCGCCATGATCCTCTCAATGATCGGTGTTGTGATTGCTTTGATTGCCAGTATCTATTATGAAAAGACTATTTTCTTAGCCCTAGTATCAATTGCGGGATTTGCCGTTGTGGTGGTTTGGCTATCAATCCCGATCGCCCAGATCAACTTTCGCAAGCGTTGGCTCAAAGAGCATCGCTTGGATGAATTGGACTACAAAACACCACACAGCCCGATACTGCCTTATCTAACAATCCTTCTCCTTATCGTTTCTATCATCGGAATCGCTTGGGATCCCTCTCAAAGAGCCGGCCTTTATTTTGGCGTCCCCTTTGTCATTCTTTGCTACATTTATCATTTTATCCGCTTTAAAAAGTGGTAGAAAGGACACTTATGGGAACATTTCAATCATTACTACAATCACAGGATTATATTATCTTGCACGGTGCCTTGGGGACCGAGTTGGAGTACCGAGGGCATGATGTTTCCGGTAAACTCTGGTCGGCCAAGTATCTCCTAGAAAATCCTGATTATATCCAAGATATCCATGAAACCTATCTGCGAGCCGGCAGCGATATTGTGACAACCTCCAGCTATCAGGCAACCCTACCCGGACTTTTGGATTACGGGCTCAGTCAAGAAAAGGCTGAAACAGTCATCGCCCTGACTGTCACCCTAGCCAAGCAGGCTCGCGATAAGGTTTGGAATGAACTTAGCGACCAAGAAAAAGCCAAGCGTCCCTTTCCTTTGATCAGCGGAGATGTGGGGCCTTACGCAGCTTATCTGGCCGATGGCTCCGAATATACGGGACAGTACGGCTCTATCACAAAAGAGGCACTCAAGGACTTCCACCGTCCGCGAATTGCACTCTTGATCCAAGAAGGGGTAGACCTCATAGCTCTGGAGACCATACCCAATTTCCTTGAAGCACAGGCTCTCAGTGAACTTTTGGCTGAAGAATTTCCAGAAGTCGAGGCTTATATGAGCTTCACCTCGCAGGATGGACAGACAATTTCGGATGGTACAGATATTGCAACAGTTGCTGAGCTCGTGAATGCTAGTTCACAGATTTTAGCTGTGGGACTGAATTGTAGTTCACCCAATGTCTATCATGAGTTTCTGAGTCGGCTGAGACAGTGCACTCAAAAGCCCCTTGTCACCTATCCCAATTCTGGTGAAGTTTATGATGGAGCCAGTCAAACGTGGACTCAATCGGCTGACCATTCTCACAGTCTATTAGAAAATACTAAAGACTGGCACAAACTTGGTGCCAAGGTTGTTGGAGGCTGCTGTCGTACGCGACCGCAGGATATTGAAGTCCTATCTGGAAATCTTAGGTAAAGAACAATCGCCTTCCCCTGCAGGAAGGCGATTGATTGTTTCTTATAAAATTTTATCGACTCTCTCAAAGGTAACCAGAGCCCCGCTTACAATGACTGTAACCAAGGCTAGAATCCACAGCAGTGCATCCCATGTTCCAAAAATTTCCTGACTGTAGCCGAGGACAATGGGGCCAATTGAGGCTAAGAGATAACCGCCAGTTTGAACCATTCCTGAAAGGCGAGCCGTATTTTGAGCATGGCTTGTTTTGAGATTGAAACTAACCAACATATAGGGAAATAACGCAGCTACTGACAAACCTAGGCTGATATGACCGATTGCCCAAAGAAAATAATCAGCTGGCGAAAGCAGCAGGATAGCCAACCCCAATATGGTCAGCCCAACAAAACCAAGCATGATCGCGGTTCTTGCTCGACGTTTTTGTCGGCTTACCAAGGAGGGGATTGTCAGAGACATGGGCAGACTGACCAGATTGTAGAGGCCAAGCAGGGAGCCTGCCTGATCAGCCGACATACCAGAAGCTTGTGATAGTGTCGGCAGCCAGGTTAACTCTGTATAAAAGAGCAGAGACTGCAGGCCTCCGAAGACCAACATAGCAAGGGCGTAGGGGTTTTTCCAGAGATTTTGCGAGTGGCTGTTTTCTCCTTGTGCGCTTTCTTTTTGGATTTGACGAGGATTTCTGGTATTGGGCAGCCAAAGGATGAAGCCTAACAGGATAATACCTGACAGCAGGAGAATAAAACCACGCCAGCTAAAAACACTCGATATTGGGGAAGCTAAAGAGGTCAGGATAGTAGAAGAGAGCCCCATAACGCTGGTATAAAGCGTAGTGTAGGCACCAGCCTTGTGGGGAAAATAAGTAGCGACAATACTGGGGAGCAAGACATTGACACAAGCAATGGTTGCTCCGATTAGGATGGTTCCTAGATAGAGGGTAGGTAATGAGATAATACGAAGCGCTGACCCCATTGCCATGATTAGAAGTACCACAGCAATCAGCCGCTCAAGACCAAAGACGCGCGCCAGTTTAGGGGCTAGCGAAGAAAAAATTGCAAACATGAGCAGCGGAATAGAAGTCAAGGCCCCTAGTGAGCTGACAGATACCCCCAGACTTTTAGCGATATCAGGTAGGATAGTTGGAATAGTGGTAAATGGAGAACGCATAGCAATCCCCAGCATCATCAAGCCTATAATAATCCAGAATATTCGTTTTTTCATTACAAAACTCCGTGTTCAATTATTAAGATACAAAGGGCGTCAAAAGCGACTAGGATTTTAGGAAGATGACGCTGTGTCTTTGGACACAAGGAAGTCGGTCTTTTTTCCGAAGAGATTAGCTTCATGTTCAATTGGCAAAGTATCGCTAAGACCTTAGGTCTTGCTCTACTACACAAACTACTATGGTAGTTTGCTATGCCAATTACTAACTTCGAACCTTCGGTGCGATCGACCGTAGGTTCGAAGTGTCGCAATTCTCAAGATACAGCAGGATTGTTATCTAAGCACTTCCATCATATCAAAATCAGACGAGCTTTTCACCCTAGTCTAAGAAAGATTTTTCATTTTATTTTATACGTAAGCCTTGACACTTATTTAGATCCATGTTAGTATAATGCTTAGGTTTTATATAACCGACCTAAGACAGCAGGGGAGTTCAACTCATAAACATCCTGCCGAGGCACAAAAACGTAGGACTAAAAGACTCAGAAATTTTCTGGGCTGCTATAAAACGTATTTGTACTTTCGTGTCTGGGTTTGGATGCGATTTTTTTCGTTTCCAGACAAAATAATAACGGAGGTAAAACTAATGAGTGAAGCTATTATTGCAAAAAAAGCCGAACTGGTCGAAGTCGTTGCTGAAAAGATGAAAGCTGCTGCGGCTCTTGTGGTTGTTGATTCACGTGGTTTGACAGTTGAGCAAGACACTAATCTTCGTCGCTCACTTCGTGAAAGCGGTATTGAGCTGAAAGTGATCAAAAACTCAATCCTGTCACGTGCAGCTGAAAAAGCTGGTCTCGACGACATGAAAGACCTTTTTGTTGGACCATCTGCTATAGCCTTTTCAAACGAAGATGTTGTAGCACCAGCAAAAATCATCAACGACTTTGCAAAAGAAGCTGACGCACTTGAAATCAAGGGCGGTGCAATCGAAGGCGCTGTTTCTTCAAAAGAAGAGATCCAAGCATTGGCAACCCTGCCAAACCGCGAAGGTATGCTTTCTATGCTCCTTTCTGTACTTCAAGCGCCAGTGCGCAACGTTGCTTACGCTGTCAAGGCTGTTGCCGACAGCAAAGAAGAAGACGGTGCTGCTTAAGCAGTTCATCGCAATTGGTAGCCTAGAGCTACAGCCTATCTAAAACAAAAACATATTTGGAGGAAATGACAATGGCATTGAACATTGAAAACATTATTGCTGAAATTAAAGAAGCTTCAATCCTTGAATTGAACGATCTTGTAAAAGCTATCGAAGAAGAATTTGGTGTAACTGCAGCCGCTCCTGTAGCTGCAGCTGGCGCAGCTGGTACAGAAGATGCAGGTGCTGCTAAAGATTCATTTGATGTTGAATTGACTGCTGGCGGTGACAAGAAAGTTGCTGTTATCAAGGTTGTTCGTGAAATCACTGGCGAAGGTCTTAAAGAAGCTAAAGCTCTCGTTGACAATGCACCATCAGTACTTAAAGAAGGTGTAGCAGCAGCTGAAGCTGAAGAAATGAAAGCTAAGCTTGAAGAAGCTGGAGCAAGTGTAACTCTTAAATAATAGGGCCGCTGCTCAAATTGTTAAGCCATCACCATCTGGTGGTGGCTTTTTAGGTGCACTTGATTCATATGATATTGAGATACTGTGGAGGTTGGCACCGTCAGGTGATAGACGGCCAAAGCCTGCTGCCTAAAAAGAGAAAAGCAGCAAAGCTCTGAACCTTAAAATAAGAGAGCGAGGAAAATCAAAATTGTGATTTTATCATAATTACTGACTGAATCTCCCCTCCTTTTTTAAATTTTTTAGGAATTTTGTCTCGTAAATTATGATAAATAGAAGCTTAGACCTGTATAATGTAGAAGAATTCGCATTTTAGCAGGATGTCCTGATGCGACTTTTACTATGACGAGGCACTTTTTTTGACAGGTGATATATCGAATGAATTTTAAAGAAGAATACGTCCGCAGTAGCAGAGAGTCTTGGTCTAAGCAACCCTCATTTCTCCCCTATGCTAGACTGATGGCACTGAGATTTTTACTTAAAAATTTCAGTTTGGTGACATTGTAAAACGTATGTAAAAATGATAAAATGATAAGCGATATCGCTGTATTTTTAATATTATCTGGGAGAGTAATATCAGGGCATATTTTCTTAGAATAGGAAGTGATAAAAATTTATGGGAAATGGGCTAACATTGGAGCATGAAATAACAGCAAAACAAGGCATCTACAATCGCTATATCAAACGCAGTTTAGATATTGTGGTCGGTCTTGTCGGTACTGTTGTTTTTTTCTTGCCTTTAGCTGCTATCATTCTTTGCTGTTATTCATTTGGCAAGGACAAGGGGAGAGTTGTTTTTACCCAAGAGCGAATGGGGCTAAATGGCCAAACCTTTAAAATCATCAAATTCCGCTCTATGGTGGAAAATGCCGAAGAAATGCTCAAACAAGATAAAGAGCTCTATCAGAAATATCTGTCTAATGGTTATAAATTCCCTGAGGGCGAGGATCCCCGCTTAACTAAAATCGGTGGCTTTATCCGCAGGACAAGTTTGGATGAATTTCCTCAGTTTATCAATATTTTAAAGGGAGATATGAGTTTTGTTGGTCCTCGGCCAATCTTAGCTGCTGAACTCGAGGAATATACAGAGCAAGGAAAGAAAGAATTGCTGTCGGTGAAACCAGGTGCTACAGGCTGGTGGCAGGTTTCTGGACGCAGCGATGTTTTGTATCCTGAGCGTTGCCAGCTAGAACTTTATTATCCGCGGCATTTTTCTTTTAGATTAGATGTCAAAATAACTCTTTTGACGGTGAGACAAGTATTAAGCGGAAAGGGAGCTCACTGATGATAAAGATTTTGCCGATTGAGAAGAGAGTGGTGGAAAGCTGATGGCTGAAAAGAAGATTTCTGTTCAGATGAATATCATCATGAATTTCATTTTGACCATTTCGAATATTGTCTTTCCCTTAGTAACCTTCCCTTACGTCTCGCGGGTTCTTTTGCCGGTGGGGACTGGTAAGGTAGCCTTTGCGACCTCTATCGTGTCCTACTTTGCCATGATTGGGATGCTGGGCATTCCGACCTATGGCATTCGAGCCTGTGCCAAGGTGCGCGATGATAAGGAGCGGCTGTCCAAGACAGTTCAGGAGATTATGGTCATCAATGGCCTAGCCATGGCGCTATCGCTGACTGCTTATCTAGTCGCTATTGCTGCAGTCCCTCGCATGGCTCAGGATAGAACGCTGTTTATGATTAATATTGCTACCCTCGTTTTCAACTTAATCGGCTGCGAGTGGCTCTATAAGGCTTTGGAACAGTACGCTTACATTACTGTACGCTCGATCGTTCTTAAGTTCGTATCCTTGGCGCTGATGTTTCTGTTGGTTCACGATCAGGGAGATTATGTCATTTACGGAGCTATTACCATTCTGGCTAGTGTGGGATCGAATTTCTTTAACTTCATCAATCTGAGACGCCACCTCAAGCTTAAGTGGTATGCTAATATGGATCTGCGCCAGCATCTTCAGCCTATCTTTAGCTTTTTTATGATGACAGTAGCGACGACTATCTACACCAATCTGGATGCCGTCATGCTGGGCTTTATGAAGGGGGATGCGGCTGTGGGTTATTACAATGCCTCGGTCAAAATCAAGGCTATCTTGGTCAGTCTTGTAACATCGATGGGCAGTGTTCTCTTGCCTCGTCTGTCTTACTATGTTAAGCATGAGCGTAAAGAGGAATTTTATCGCCTGAGCGTGAAGTCCCTGCAGTTTATTGGTTTTATTGCGATTCCGCTCTGGGTCTATTTTACCCTCTTTGCTAAGCAGGGCATCTATTTCCTGTCAGGGACGAGCTACACAGGCTCTATCCTGCCCATGCAGCTGATTATGCCGACGCTCTTTTTGATCGGCCTATCCAATCTCTTGGGAATCCAGATTTTGGTGCCGACCGAACGGGAAAATGAGGTGCTCAAATCAGTGGCTCTAGGTGCAGTAGTCGATCTCATCATCAATATCATCTGCATTCCTCGTTTTGGCGCAGCAGGAGCAGCCTTTGGCACTCTGGTGGCCGAGACCTTTGTCACTGCCTACCAAATCTATGTGCTGCGTGATTTTCTCAGAGAGATTTTATCTCAGCTGCACTACTATAAAAACTTCCTAGCGACACTTTTAGCGAGTTTAGCAGCTCTAGCGCTCTATATAGGGCTCTTGAGCGGAGCCTCAAATTTTCTTATCTTGGCTGTAACAGCGACTGTATTTGGATTGGTTTACGTCCTTGTCAGCCTTGTTATCAGGGATGATTTCATCCGCTATCTTTATCATTATTATAAGAAGTAAGGAGTATTTGTGAAAGACATTACGTTGCTTGTGGCGGCGCATAAACCTTTTGTCATGCCGCAGGATACCAAGCTTTATCTGCCGATCCAAGTCGGCGCTAAAGGCAAACCCAATATTGGTTACACGCCAGATGATAGAGGTGAGAACATCTCAGAGCGCAATCCATACTACAGCGAACTGACAGGGCTCTACTGGGCTTGGAAGAATCTGGATTGTGATTATCTGGGGCTGGTACACTATCGGCGGTATTTTGCTAAAGAGGGGGTGCGTTATAAGGAAGGTCTGGATATCAATCAGGCCATCCTCACGCAGGCTGACTGCGAGAAGCTCTTGGATCAGGCTGATGTCATTGTTCCTAAACGTCGTAAATACTATATCGAAACCCTTTATTCCCACTATGACCACACCTTTGACGGGGGGCATTTGGATGAGGCAAGGGCCATTATCGAGCAAATTCAGCCGGATTATCTGGCGGCCTTTGACCGCGTCATGCAGCAGCGCTCTGGCTACATGTTTAATATGTATCTGATGTCTAAGGCAAATTCGGATGCCTACTGTGCTTGGCTTTTTCCGATCTTGCAAGAGCTCTACCAAAGGATCGATACCAAGGTTCTAACAGCCTTTGAAGCCCGCCTCTTCGGCCGAGTCAGTGAGATCCTCTTCAATGTCTGGTTGGATAAGCAGGATCTCACCGTTAAAGAAGTGCCCTTTATCTACATGGAAAAGGTCAACCTGTGGAAGAAGGGGCTGTCCTTCCTGCAAGCCAAGTTCTTTGGTAAGAAATACGGAGCCAGTTTTTAAAAAGCAATCACTTTTTGTGCTTGTAGTAGATGAAATGAGTTTAATGAAAAGAGAATACGATGTCACAATATGATTATTTAGTTGTTGGTGCGGGTTTGTTTGGGGCTGTCTTTGCCCACGAAGCAGCCCTCAAGGGTAAGAGGGTCAAGGTCATTGAAAAGCGCGACCATATCGCTGGAAATATCTATACCAAGGAAGTGGAAGGGATCCAAGTACATGAGTACGGGGCTCATATCTTCCATACGTCTGACAAGGAAATCTGGGATTATGTCAACCAGTTTGCAGAGTTTAACCGCTACACCAACAGTCCCATTGCTAATTATAAGGGGGAAATCTACAATCTCCCCTTCAATATGAACACCTTCAACAAGCTCTGGGGTGTGGTGACACCGCAGGAGGCTCAGGCTAAGATTGATGAGCAGCGGGCGGTCCTAGGTGGTAAGAAACCTGAGAATCTCGAGGAACAGGCTATTTCGCTGGTAGGAACCGATATCTATGAAAAGCTGATTAAGGACTATACGCAGAAGCAGTGGGGCAAGCCAACGACGGAACTCCCTGCCTTTATCATCCGTCGTCTGCCGGTGCGCCTGACCTATGACAATAACTACTTCAATGATACCTATCAGGGGATCCCAATCGGGGGCTACACCCAGATTGTTGAGAAGATGCTGAATCATGACAATATTGATGTGGAGACAGGCGTTGACTTCTTCGCTAAAAAGGACCAATACTTGGCAAACTTCCCTAAGATTGTCTTTACTGGTATGATTGATCAGTTCTTTGATTACCAACTGGGTGAGCTGGAATACCGCAGCCTGCGCTTTGAGACAGAGATCCTCGATATGGAAAACTATCAGGGCAATGCGGTGGTCAACTATACGGATGCAGAGACACCGTACACACGGATCATTGAGCACAAGCATTTTGAGTTTGGCACCCAGTCCAAAACCATCATCACCAAGGAACATTCTAAGACATGGAGCCGTGGAGATGAACCCTACTATCCCGTCAACAACGACCGCAACAACCACCTCTACAAGGAATACAAGAAATTAGCTGACCAAGAAGGTCAGGTTATCTTCGGCGGCCGTCTGGGTCACTACCGTTACTACGACATGCACCAAGTCATTGCCGCTGCCCTGCAGTGCGTGAGAAGTGAAGTAGGGTAATTATCAGCAGCATAGATCAGATCTTAAAGGATAAGGTATCTACGATCTATCTTGCTATCTTATTATTCCTTGAAATTGACGCAAAAATCAATAAAAATTTGACCAGAAAAATTATGTACCTTTATGAACAGAACACAAAAAAGAAATTCCTCATTTGAATTATTAAGGATACTATCCATAGTAATGATTATTTTTCATCATTTTGCCATCCATGGGGATTTTACAATGGTGGGAGAAACAGACTCTCTCCTTGCTAGAATTTGGTATTATTTTATTATAATGGGTGGCAAAGTAGGTGTAAATATCTTTATTCTTATTTCCGCCTATTTTTTGAGTGCAAGTCAAAAGAAACTTAATTTATCAAAATTGGTAAAGTTTTGGGGACGGGTTATATTTTATTCTTTAACACTTTTAGCCTTAGGAGCAATCTTTGGCTCGGATCAAGTTGATATAAAATTTGTTATTAAATCTTTCTTGCCCATAACTTTTTCTATGTGGTGGTTTGCAACAAGTTACTTTATACTTTATCTTCTTCATCCCTTTATCAATAAGGGGTTGCAGCAGTTAAGCAAAACTAATTACCAGCAATTGTTAGCGGTGCTGATTACCATTTTCTCTCTGGTTCCCACTTTTTCAGGGACCACTCCTGACTATACAGAATTGACTTGGTTTTGTACACTGTATTGTATCGGCGGTTATATCCGAAAATTTGGCTTGTTAGAAAGTTTCAGCAAAAAGATTCTAACAGTATTTGTGACGCTTATTGTTTTGCTAAATCTTGTTGTTACAGTTATGCTTAGCTCTTTAACTGATAAATTTGGAGCCCTTCGAGAACACGTAATTTATCTCTACGATGAAAATAAGTTACCAATAGTGTTGATATCTGTATTATTGTTTCTAATCTTTAAGAAGATACAGTTATCTCACTCAAAAGTCATAAACACCATTGCTTCTACCAGTTTTGCCGTATATTTAATTCACGATCACCCGATTGTAAGACCGTTTCTATGGGAAGAGCTATTTCATGTGAATCAGTATCAAGACAGCTGGTTGATTATACCTGCGTCAATAGTGATTGTTCTATTAGTCTACAGTGCTTGTACCGCTATTGATTTAATAAGAAAAAGGATAATCCGCAGCAAAGTCCCCCTAAAATAAAAGGGTCTTCGTTAGTTGTGATTGGTAGTTTTTTTGATAACTGGGATTCGCGAGGATTTATCTCACTGTGGTAGGTACAAAATTTATTGATGCTACTTAAGAGAGTGTGTGAAGTAGGGTAAAATAAGTTTATTTGGAACATAAGGCGTAATCATAAAGGAGTCCACTATGCTAGTGCTAATTTTAGCAGTAACTTTATTCTTTTTACTTTTTAATTTTCGTTTAGTAAAAGGAGATATTTTCGATCCTTCAGTAGTTTTTTCTGCTATCTTCTTTGTTCAAGCGCTGATGTCACTAATTGCCTTGACCTATCTGGAACTGCATTTTCACGCGGAAGTGTTACTTATTCTTATTGTTTCCGAATTAATTTTTACTCTTTTCACTATTTACTTTAGGAGTAGAAGCAGTAGATTGGATAGAATTGATAAAAGTGTCGTATTAGACCAAAATACAAGCTACTTAACGATTCCTTCAGTGATCACAATTGTATTTATAGGACTAATGTTATATACGATTATGTTGCGAATTCAATATTTAAATCAATTTTCAGCTGCATTTGGATTACCAAACGGTAGTCTGTCTGAAAAAATTTCTTTATATGATAAAATTATAAAATTTAATCCAAAAATGTACCAAAGTGTTGGACTTTTTCCATCCAAAATATATAATTTATTAAATTTAGCTTCATATCTATATGCCTATCTAACTATCTATGTATTGGTCAACAATTGGATCTTAAAAAGAAAACCCAGATTATTACAGGTTTTAGCTCTGGTATTATTTTCTTTCTTATCATATCTGGGTGGAGGGCGAAGTGGGCTGTTTCGTTTAGTGACTTTTGCTGCTTTTGTAGCTTATGTTCTGTACCAAAAAAAACAGGGGAAATTTTCACTTAATAAGAAATTATTAAGTCGACTTTTGAGTGGGCTCGTTCTTTTGCTTATCCTTTTTATGGGAAGTATAAGCGTGTTCGGGCGTACGAATAATTATAATTCCTTCCATTATCTATATATTTATATTGGTGCACCTCTATATAATCTTGATGTATTCATCCATAATTTAAAACTGCCAATTCATCAGCCTTTTTGGGGGCAACAAACATTTATTAGTCTTTACAATTATATCTGGCCTAAAATAGGAGTTGAGCCAATACCTATTGAATTGCGATTTGTTAGATATAATGCTCAATATGGTTTAGGGAATGTTTATACTACATTTTATCAGTTCATCTATGATTTTGGTTTTTTAGGGTTTATCCCCCTTGTTACAATAATCGCTTGGTACTATACTAAGTTCTACAATCAAATAAAAGTGAAACCAGTAGCAAAAAAACGAGTTGATTTTAGAATTTTCATCTATGCTTATTTATTTAATGATCTCTTAATGCTAATGTTTTCTAACCGATTTTATGAAACAGTAATGAATCCTGGAACATTAAGATTCTTCGTGGCAAGCTATCTGTTATCATCCATCATATTTGAAAAGTCTATACGCATAGGAAAGTTAAAAATTAAGATATTGTAAAACGGATATCATATCATCCAAATTTTATCATTAATATCGAACCTCATATAGGAGTAGTCATGACACCAATTAAAAAAATACAAGAAAAAGAAATTGGTATTTTAAAAGAATTCATCCGTGTATGCGACAAGCATGGGTTGACTTATTATGCTCTAGGCGGTACTCTTCTTGGGGCAGTGCGTCACAAAGGATTTATTCCTTGGGATGATGATATTGATTTGGGAATGCCTCGTAAAGATTATGAAACTTTCATGCATTTGCCAGCTTCAGAGTTTCAACAAAACTACAGCCTAGTCAATGAGTATAATACCCCAGACTTTACAAAAGCTTTTATGAACCTACAAGATAAGAGTACTAAAATTGTAATGACATATAGTAATGAGGAAGACGAACAGTCACTTTGGATAGATATCTTCCCAATTGATGGTATGCCTAAATCCGTTCTCAAAAAAGCTATTCATGAAAAACGCTATCTTGTGTCACGAATGTTGGTTCAGCTATCACAATTTAATAAGATTGTGAATCAAAACAAGAACGACCGTCCCTTTGTGGAAAAAGTGATCATTAAGTTTGCTAAAATTTTTAAAATTGAAAAATGGCTTTCCTATGAAAAATGTCAACGTCGTTATATTAAGACGATTTCAACATATGATATGACGGAGTATTATGCTGGTAACTACGCTGGAGCTTATAAACTTCGTGAGTTAGTTCCTAGTGATTACTTTGGTAAAGGAAATGAGTTGGAATTTGAAACAATCAAAATTCATGTACCAGCCAAATACAAAGAATATCTGACTGCTATCTATGGGGAAAACTATATGCAACTACCACCAAAAGATAAGCGAGTTCCTCACCAGTATCGTATTATTAGTCTAGGAGAGTAATTAAAATTTAGAGGATTACTATGAAAAAAATATGTTTGCTAAAGTATGATTTTAATACGGTTGGAGGAACTGAGTCAGTTGCTATTAAGTTAGCAAATGAATTAGCTAAGGACTATGAGGTTCATTTACTGAGTATTGCGACAGAAAGTGATGCTGTTTTTAAACATTTTGGGTTAAATGACCGTGTAATTTACAATAATTTTTATAATACTAAGATTCGTATTCGTAAAATCTTTTTCCCAACAATCCGGAAAATACGTTCGTATCTGGATACCCATGCTATAGATCTTCTCTTTTCCATCGGAGTTCAAGGTACTGCCTTTATGGTTTTTGGAAGTATGGGAACGAAAACCCAAACGATTGCTTGTGACCATATGACAGTCCACAATGACTATGGAAATAAGAGCTATGCCCTCCAACGCTGGTTGGGAGCTAAATATGCTCACAAAGTGGTGGTGCTAACGGATGAAAACCGCAAAGGCTATTGTGATAAATATGGAATGAATCCTGAAAAAATCACCTATATCTATAATTGGATTAATGAGGAAGAGAACCCTGGCTCTTACAATCAAGATTCTAAACAAATTGTGACGGTTGGACGTTTAGCGCAAGCCAAGGGATATGATATGCTTATGCCAGTGGCTAAAGATGTTTTGTACAAGCACCCCGATTGGACTTGGTATATTTGTGGTGATGGTCAGACGGAAATAAAAGAAGAACTGCGGGACTTTATCCATCGAAATAAACTAGAAAATCGCTTGGTCTTGAAAGGAAATGTCAAAGATATGTCATCAGTCTATGGACAATCAGCCATATATGTAATGACATCACGTTACGAGGGGCTTCCTTTAGTGCTTTTAGAAGCTAAACAACACCATTTGCCTATTGTTAGTTTTGCTTGTCCGACGGGGCCGTCAGAGATTGTTCGAAATGGTGAGAACGGTTATCTCATCCAAGATTTTAATGTGACGCAAATGAGTGAAAAAATTAACCACTTGATAGAAGACAAGCAAATTCGTCTAAGGTTCTCGGAAAAAGCTTATTTAGACATTGATAAGTTTTCAAAAGAAAAAATCCTTGATCAATGGAAAAAATTAATAAAGGAATTAACACATGACTAATAAACTTTTGACGATTGTTGTGCCGTCATATAATGCTGCGGAGTATTTACCTGAAACTATTCCAACTATGGCATCGGTAGCCTCTCCTGAACAATTGGAAATTTTGATTGTCAATGACGGTTCAGAAGACAACACCTTGGAAGTGGCTGAGGAATTAAAGAAAAAGTATCCTAATACTATAACTGTTGTCAACAAGGAAAATGGTGGACATGGCTCAACTATCAATACTGGTATCAAGGCTGCTAAGGGAAACTATTTTAAGGTTGTTGACGCAGATGACTGGGTAAATACTGAGAATCTCTCACAGTTAATGAGCTACCTTGAAAGAACAGATGATGATGAGGTGATTTCACCATATTATAAAGTTTATCAAGATACTCACTCAGAAGTACTAGAGACTTATCCAGTGTTACATCCTGAGAAAAGTTATCCCTATGAAGTATTTTTATCTGAAATCAATCAGTTACCTCTGATGCATTCTATTACAATAAAGACTGCTATCCTTAGAGATAATGTTATAACGATTGATGAAAATTGTTTTTATGTTGATTTGGAGTATAATACTTTTCCCATGCCATATTTGCGGACAATCTCTTATTTTGATAAACCGATTTACCACTATCGATTAGGACGTTCTGGCCAAAGCGTCAGTATGGAAAGTTATATCAAAAATGTGAAAATGCATGAGAAAGTATCCTTTGCGTTGATTGATTTTTATACTAACTACCATGAGAAAAGTGACATTGAAGATAAACTCCTCAAACAATTAATTCATGAAATTATTGGTATTCATGCAAAAATATATTTAAATATGCCTTATTCAAAAGAAGTAAAATCAGAGTATATAGCCTATGAAAAAGAAGTAGGTAGGTTAAACTCTTATTTCTTAGAGCATCATTATGGGAAAAAAATAGGTTTGTTACGCTGGTCGCACTATTATTTATTTTACTTACTAAATAAATTAAGCTAGTATTGAATCAATAGTCTAAAGGAGAAGTTATGAACATTGCTGTCATTATTGCTGGAGGAACCGGCTCACGAATGGGACAAGACATTCCTAAACAATTTATCAATGTCTATGATAAGCCTATTCTTATCTATACTTTAGAGTCCTTTCAAAACCATCCTCTAATTGATGTTATCGAAGTGGTTTGTATTGATGGCTGGCATGACATCCTCAAAGCTTATGCAAAGCAGTTCAATATCACCAAGCTGAAGTGGGTTGTTTCAGGTGGAGACACTGGTCAGGAGTCAATCCGCAATGGCGTCTATCATCTTCAAGATAAGGTTTCAGTAGAAGATATTGTTATCATTCATGACGGGATTCGTCCCTTAGTTGATGACAGTGTCTTAACAGATATTGTCCAAAAGGCAGAGGTATTTGGCAATGCGGTTACTTCACTACCCTACAACGAACAAATTTTTGTGGTAAGTGAAGATGATGAAACAACAACGACCCAATATATTCCCCGTGAGACATTGCGTCGTGTATCAACACCTCAAGCCTATCACTTTGGTCTCTTGAATGATAAATATCACGAAGCCTTTGAAAAGGAAATTGGTATTTATGGGTCATCTTACACCAATACCATGATGGTTGAACTTGGAGAAAGACTGCACTTTGCAGCTGGTTCTGATAAAAATATCAAGCTGACAACAAAAGATGACCTTGAAATGTTTAAGGCCTATCTCAAAGCAGATAAGGATAAATGGTTGAAATAAGGTTGAACTATGAAATTTTATAATCATGAATTATATTTTGATGATGTTTGCTATGCTACTAATCTAGATATAGATTGGCATCTCTTCCATGATTCGTCTATCCTCATTTCAGGAGCCACAGGACTACTAGGCTCCTTCTTAGTTGACGTTCTTGCTAGGAAAAATGAAGAGAACCATCTTAATTGTAAGATTTATGCACTCGGAAGGAACAGTGAAAAAGCTAAGGAACGTTTTCCTTTTTTAAAGGCGGACTTTTTTGAATTTATCACCTATGATATCAATGAGCCCTTGTCCTTTAATCAACCTGTAGACTATGTGGTACATTTTGCTAGCAATACCCACCCGCTGGCCTACGCGATGGATCCGATTGGTACGATAACAACTAACATTATTGGACTTAAGAATATGTTAGACTTCTGTGTTGAGCAGGGAGCTAAACGCTTTGCCTTTGCTTCATCCAATGAAGTCTACGGAGAAAATCGTGGAGATGTTGAACTCTTTAAGGAGGATTACTGCGGCTATATTGACTCCAATACCTTGCGTGCAGGCTATCCAGAAAGTAAGCGTGCTGGCGAGGCTCTCTGCCAAGCCTACAAAGAGCAAAAGGGTTTGGATGTCGTTATCCCACGTTTTACTCGTTCATATGGGCCTTCTATTCTCCCAAACGATACCAAGGCGATCAGCCAATTTATCTTTAGGGGGCTCAATCATCAGGATATTATCCTTAAGAGTGAAGGATATCAATATTATTCTTACACTTATATGGCAGATGCTATCGCAGGACTGCTCACGATCCTAACTAAAGGGAAATCAGGCCAAGCTTATAATATTGCTGATGTGTCATCTGATATCACACTAAGGGAGCTAGCCTATCTAGTAGCTGAGAAGGCTGAAACCAAGGTTATTTTTGAAATCCCAGATGCAACAGAAGCCAAAGGTTACAGCAAGGCTACCAAGGCTAGACTTGATGGATTAAAATTACGTAGTTTAGGTTGGAGACCGAGATTTGATATTCAAACAGGGATTGAGCGCACCCTAGCTATATTACAAGACTAAAAAGGGAGTAATGATAAATGAAGATTTATCATCCTATTAAGGAGCAAATATCCGAAAATAAAACATCACGGATTGATTGGATTGATTTTGGCAAGGGATTCACTATTTTCTTAGTTGTACTAGGGCATGTTGTACTTGGCCTCTATGAGTCTAAGCGCTTTAGTGCTAATGAAAGTTTCCTTTGGGGTGTTGTGCAAACACTCTATATTTTCCATATTCCTGTCTTTTTTGCTTTATCAGGTTATTTTTTCAAACCATTAGAAACTTGGAAAGGCTATCTTTCCTTTATTAAGAAAAAGACTATCCAATTAGGTGTTCCTTATATTTTCTATAACATCATCCAATATATTTTACAGAGCATCGGAGGCAGCTCAGTGCGGGATGCGGCTAGCTTATCAGATTTGTTAGCTATTTATAAAGCACCATTAGGAGTTTCTTGGTACCTATATATTTTGTGGGGGATCTTCATCGTGATTGGACTATTGTCCCTGATGATAAAGAATAAAAAGGTTTTGTTTTTTATCACCCTAACAATGTTAGCTTTTAGCAACCTTTTTCCAGTTGAGTTGATGCTTCCTCAACGTGTAGGACTTTGGGCTTCGATTTTCATTCTAGGAAGTCTATTGCGTGAGGGGAACGTTGAACCTTGGAAGGTTTGGGAAAGCATCTTGGGTGGTTCAATAGTCATTTACTTATTGTTATGGTTCTATTTAGATTTTAACCATCGCATCTCATATGCGTTGCCAAAGTTTTGGGGGATAATTTTCTTTTTAGTTGTCCCATTTGCTTTTACTGCTTTTAAACGATTTCCTAAAGGATCCTTCTATCATTATTTTGTCAATTATGGTACAGATAGCTTGGTTATTTATATCCTACATGCCCCTATTGTTTCGGTAGCACGAATTGTTCTTTTAAAGGTTGGTATTGATAATATTTTAATTCATATAGTTATTGGCCTTGGAGCTGGTTGGTTTGGTAGTCTTTTCGCCCTTTACTTTCTCAAAAAAATACCTTATATTGATTTTATATTTTACCCAACTAAATATTTAAAATTCTAATTAAAAAAATTTAGCTTAGGGAAAATCAAGATGACCATGACCAGATAAGAGCCACCTGTAAGGCCATAGAAGCTGTTATGAAATATTACTGTACAGTCAAGGCCGCTCAAGCAGCAGCGATAGAAGTGGTTAGAAAGTAACTTTTGTTGATCGTTTATGAAAAATAAATTTAATTTAATCTTATTAGCTTTGTTGATTATTTTGGTTCTTGTTGCCTTACCTTTCTTAATCCCTTATAAGTATCTGGATTATTGGAGTGGTATTTTAGGTGCCTTTCTTTCAACAGCAGGTGCTTTATTGATTATGTTTTTAACTATTCAAAATGATAGAAAAGAGCGTGAGAAGGAAAAACAAGAAATTATTAGACCCGATAACTTTATTGCTGAGTCTTTTCATTTATTTAAAAATTCTCCGTTGGATATTCAAAAAGAAATCTCTAGTTTAAAGCTGCCTCTTCATAATTTGGGTAATTCTGCTGTATATAATTTGGTTTTTCAATATAAGATAAAAAATATTGATGAATTTTTGATTGACTCTGATAGTGATAAAGAGCTTATTAGTAAAAGTAAAGAGGCTCTTAGACTTCTAATAGGAAAAGGTGAAATTGAAGAAAGAGTATTTGCTGAGTTGTTTCCTGAAGGTATGTCAATTACTAAAATGAAAAGTACTGAAGGAGATCACAATTCATTTTTATCGAAAATTTCTAGCTATGATACTAGAGCAAGAGACTGGCTTTATATTGATAATTTTATTGAAACGAAATCAATTACTTCAATTCTTAGGCCTTCGGATAGTGTTATGTTAGAAATTCCGGATGATGTAGTAAAAACCGTTTACTATGCTCTTAGATTTAGCTCACAATGGAAACCTGAGATTTTATGCAGACTGTATTATACAAACTATAAGCAAGAAAAATACAAAATTGAGTTTGAATTTGTTGTATCTACCGATATTAATTTGGCAGGTGACAATTATCCCTTGAGGATATTACTAGATAATCTTGATAAATCCTTAAGTGATATATCAGCACCATTATATCTTTTGGTAAAAAACTCAACCTTGCGTATTCAGAAGGTTGAGGAATATGAAAGAATATTATATTGACTTAGAAATAAATTTCACTCACACTATTTTTATGAGACTTACATGAAACGTATTCAATGGTTGGATTTTGGTAAGGGATTTACTATCTTTTTGGTGCTGGTTGGCCATGTCTTTAAGGGGATGCAAACCTCAGGGGCTTTTGAAGTCTACCACAACAGCTTTCAATTTATTATCCAGTGTTTTTATATCTTCCATTCACCAGTGCTCAGTGCCATTCGGATTATGCTTCTGCGGCTTGGAGTTCAAAGCATGCTCCTCCATGTCCTGATTGGTATTGCAGGCGGTTGGCTGATTAGCCTCTTTATCGCCTACCTCTTCAATAAGGTGAAATTTCTCAATTTCTTTGTTGCTCCGACTAAGTATATTAGATTTTAAAAATAATTATTTTAACTTTTATATTGCAAACACGCAGTGCGTGTGTTAATATATGTATAAGATGACAAACCCCCCACTTCCTTATGGACAGATACGTCTGACGTGGGGCTTTTTTTGTTGTAAAGGAGAAAAAATGAGTGATAAACCAGTTGCACTTTCATGGAAGGAACAGTTAGACCTTTTCAAAAGTAGAGGAATGATTGTCCATAAAGGTGATATTGATAAACTAAAAAATATTAGTTATTATCGCCTAAAGGAGTTTGCTCGCCCTCTGTCCACGGTTAAAAAATGCCAAAATCATACTGAAATCAGTTATGATGGGATAGAATTCAAAGAGGTTCTTAGCCGCTATTATCAAGACAAAAATTTGAGACTTTACCTGCTACACGCTATTGAAAAAATTGAAGTGTCCGTTAAAACTAGAATATCTTATGTCTTAGGAACTCACTATGGTGCTTTTGGTTATTTAAATTTTTCTTCTTGGTCAAATCGTAGAAAATATACAAAATTTCACATTGAAAAAGAACAGTTCTCAATTAAGAAAAGATTGCTAAAAATAGTTAAACGAAATCAATCTTCTGAAATGAATATTGAAAAAAATCTAGATCGTGATGGGTTCCCGTCGGTATGGCTAGGAATTGATTTATTGATGCTTGGAGATGTGGTTTCCATGCTGAAAATAATGAGTGAGAGCAACTTAAAACAGGTGGCTTCCTATTATAAATGCAGTGGGGAAGAGCTTGTCTCTTGGATGAAGTGTCTGAATTTTATTCGGAATATTTGTGCTCATAATTCCAATTTGATTGATATTAAGTTGACGACGAAACCTAAAATTAGGAAAGACTGGCAGGATTATCTTTACATTATTGAGAGTAAAAAGGGTAAATCTACTGCTAAAAAACCTTCCAATAGATTAGCTGTGGTTATTATGATAGTTGTTTATTTGGTGAAGCAAATTAATCCTAAGTACCAATGGAAGGACATCAAGGCTAGTATCCGTGGATTATGTAAAGATAATGAAGAACGTGCTTACTTACTTGGTTTCAATACGCTAGAATCAGCTAAAGACATCACCTCTTTGATAAAAAATAACTTTAGGTAGATAGGACTTCGAAATAAAATTTTAACTAGTTATTAGGTTTTGGAGGTATCTCTTAATTGGAAAAAGTTATCCAATACCGTGGCATAGGCCGATTAAACCAGTTTATGTGAAGTATGTTATAAAGATGATTGCTCGTTGCTTCTATTAAAGTGAATAGGTTCTTTATGACAAGTAGAAATAGTAGATTTGAGAATTTAGTACAAAATTTTTATAAAAGGAATCAATGATGGCAATATTGTCATCATATTCTTTACTAAGTTGGGGACAAGGTCCCCCAGTTTTTCTTAGCTCATATATTCATTTATCGTCGTAACTTAATTTTATAAGAAAAGCACCCCAAAAGTTAGATTTTGTGTCTAACTTTTGGGGTGCAGTTCATATAGCAGATGACAAAAGGATCTTTTTATAAAGGGTGCCATCAATGGAATATTATTGTGTACATTCAAGTGGAATTAATTAAATATAACAGCAGATAAGAAAGCAAACTAATTTACAATTTTTCAAGTATTTTACCAAGTAATTCTTCTAACTTCCCTAAGTCTCCATAGACTGTTCCGTCCATATAAAGATTATAAATGTCATCATCTTGTTCAACGCGTATTTGTGCCGAATATCCTTTTGATAGTGCTAAAGAACGGATGACTTCTCGTTGAGTTCGTCCGTTACCTTCTCGAAACGGATGGAAATAATTAAGGTTATCAAGGATTTTTGCTAATTGTTTAATAATCTCATCTTTTGAATTAGCCGTTTGATGATAGGTATGAATAAGCTGGTTCATATAGGTTTCAGCGGTGTTAAAAGATTGTAATGGCATAAAAGGATTACCACTTTTTGAAATATTAACTCTACGATATTGCCCTGCCCAAGAATAAACATCTTGGAATAAATAGTTATGGATAGCTAAAATCTCCCTAATAGAATTGACTTCAATAGCCTTTAATCGCAAATCTGCAAGTCGTCTAGTAACTAGAAGGTGTTCGTTTCGATAGGCTTCTTCAATATTTGTAATGTTTTGTTTGTTGATTAAGACTGTAGAATTTGAATAGGTGTATTGGTTATTAGGGTCGATGTACTCATAGCCTTCGTATTGATTTTTAACCAAGGTTCAATTCCTTTCGCCTGTTGATAACATAAGCTTTTAAATCAATCACATCTTGAACAGTCGGTTCATAATTTTCAATCATTGATGAACCGATGGCATACCAGACGGTATCAAAATCTGTAAAGTTATCAAAAGGAATCCCTAAAATTGTTAATTCTTCCTTATTTACATCAAGGGTCATAGCACACCTCCTTATATAACAGTGTCTCTATTGTACCATAAAATAAGTATGTTCACATGAAGAGGTAAGAACTGAAAGATAGATTGGGTTAAATTAAATGTAGGTTTTATCATAAAAAGAAATACTAGAGGTGTAGCATGGAGCCATATATCACAGAAGAAAGTAGGATTGAATAGGTTACACTAAACTAGGCAGAATTTATAAAGCGTTCTACACCTAAGTTAACAAGGAGAACCATATCCTAATATATTGGTGGAGAATATCGTCATGCAGTTTTAGATGATAACATAAAAGCCACTATTGTTCCGCAAATGTCTTAATGTTATTCCGCAAATAGACCTATTGTTCCGAAAATGCTACAATTGAAGTCAGAAAAGAGGTGGAGCAGATGTATATTACAGCACAAGAAGCTGCTGAACGTTGGGGAATCTCTGATAGGCGCGTGCGTACCTTATGTGTACAGGGGAAAATTGAAGGAGCCTACCGTGATGGAAAAATTTGGAGAATACCAGCGGATGCAGCACAACCAAGTGACGGTCGTTATAAAAAGGCTTCTAGTTTACTATCAGTGATTGAAGAGAAAAAGGCACTCCTAACAACAAGGAGGTCTTTGACTAGTGGTGAGCTAGATCGGCTAAATGAGGAATTTCTTGTGGAGTACACCTATAATTCTAATGCGATTGAAGGAAATACCTTGACCCTTCGGGAAACCGATATGGTGCTAAGAGGATTGACCATTGATCAGAAACCTTTGAAGGATCACCTTGAGGCCATTGGTCACAAGGAAGCCTTTCAATTCGTTCAAACACTGGTTTCAGAAAATCATCCTTTAACAGAGCAAGTCATTAAAGATATTCATTACCTTGTTCTGTCAGATAAAAAGGAAGATAGAGGTGTTTATAGAAAAGTTCCTGTTAGAATCATGGGAGCTGCGAATGAACCGGCTCCGCCTTATATGATACGTCCAAAAATGGATCAGCTTCTGCAAGATTATCAAAAGGATTCAAGCTCAATCATTACCAAGCTAGCCAAATTTCATATCAATTTTGAAAGTATCCATCCCTTTATTGATGGCAACAGCAGAACAGGCCGGCTTTTGGTCAATCTTGAGCTGATGAAAGCGGGATTGCCACCGATTGATATTAAATTTACAGATCGTCTATCTTATTATAAAGCTTTTGATGACTTTCATGCCAAAGGCCAAGTGTCTAGCATGGAAGATTTGTTGGCTAAGTATGTCAATGAACGTCTGGATGAGTATTTAGCAATGTTGGCAGAGTAAAAAAGAGGAAAACAAACCATTTATTGTGATAAGAATTTTCAATAAGGAATGATGTAGGAATTGGCGGGCAACGCATAATGTTCTAGCTGAGTTAAGTATATCAGTTGGTTGTTTGATTTTACTCCGTTATAACTTTCTAAATATGAATATTGTAGTAGCGATTTCATTCACTATTTAGCTGATTTTGCCAAACTAAAAGAATTGAATCCTGTGTAATACAAGATTCAATCCTTAGCATAAATTTATAATGGCTCTATAATTTCTGTAGTGGGTAATCCCACTTTGGAGATTATAGGGCTTTTTGACTACCAAAAAAGTCCCATAAGACTTATAATGAAAAGCGACCAAACCATCATTAGAAAGTTACTTATGAGACATCTTAAGAATACCACAGAATTACTCGGAATCAAAGACAAAAATATTACCTTGACACAAGCCGTTCAACACGATACCCATATCGAAGTCATCGCTACACTTGACTATCATCCTCCTA
>NZ_JBZFUM010000040.1:0-5309 GCF_058314535.1 Streptococcus sp. ELY_125
AAGACCTTTGAGAACTGAATAGACAAGAAACCAAGCGTGCGGGTTAAGGAATTAACCTGTCAAAAATACGAAAATAAGTCAGAAATGACTGAGTTAGATTAACTTTAATGAGAGTTTGATCCTGGCTCAGGACGAACGCTGGCGGCGTGCCTAATACATGCAAGTAGAACGCAGAAGGAAGGAGCTTGCTTTTTCTGGATGAGTTGCGAACGGGTGAGTAACGCGTAGGTAACCTGCCTGGTAGCGGGGGATAACTATTGGAAACGATAGCTAATACCGCATAAGAGGGGTTAACGCCTGTTAACCTTTTAAAAGATACAACAGTATCACTACCAGATGGACCTGCGTTGTATTAGCTAGTAGGTAGGGTAGCGGCCTACCTAGGCGACGATACATAGCCGACCTGAGAGGGTGAACGGCCACACTGGGACTGAGACACGGCCCAGACTCCTACGGGAGGCAGCAGTAGGGAATCTTCGGCAATGGGGGGAACCCTGACCGAGCAACGCCGCGTGAGTGAAGAAGGTTTTCGGATCGTAAAGCTCTGTTGTCAGAGAAGAACGTTGTGTAGAGTGGAAAGTTACACAAGTGACGGTAACTGACCAGAAAGGGACGGCTAACTACGTGCCAGCAGCCGCGGTAATACGTAGGTCCCGAGCGTTGTCCGGATTTATTGGGCGTAAAGGGAGCGCAGGCGGTTTTATAAGTCTGAAGTTAAAGGCAGTGGCTCAACCATTGTTGGCTTTGGAAACTGTAGGACTTGAGTACAGAAGGGGAGAGTGGAATTCCATGTGTAGCGGTGAAATGCGTAGATATATGGAGGAACACCGGTGGCGAAAGCGGCTCTCTGGTCTGTCACTGACGCTGAGGCTCGAAAGCGTGGGTAGCGAACAGGATTAGATACCCTGGTAGTCCACGCCGTAAACGCTGAGTGCTAGGTGTTGGGTCCTTTCCGGGACTCAGTGCCGGAGCTAACGCAATAAGCACTCCGCCTGGGGAGTACGACCGCAAGGTTGAAACTCAAAGGAATTGACGGGGGCCCGCACAAGCGGTGGAGCATGTGGTTTAATTCGAAGCAACGCGAAGAACCTTACCAGGTCTTGACATCCCGATGCTATCCCTAGAGATAGGGAGTTACTTCGGTACATTGGAGACAGGTGGTGCATGGTTGTCGTCAGCTCGTGTCGTGAGATGTTGGGTTAAGTCCCGCAACGAGCGCAACCCTTATTGTTAGTTGCCATCATTGAGTTGGGCACTCTAGCGAGACTGCCGGTAATAAACCGGAGGAAGGTGGGGATGACGTCAAATCATCATGCCCCTTATGACCTGGGCTACACACGTGCTACAATGGTTGGTACAACGAGTCGCAAGCCGGTGACGGCAAGCTAATCTCTGAAAGCCAATCTCAGTTCGGATTGGAGGCTGCAACTCGCCTCCATGAAGTCGGAATCGCTAGTAATCGCGGATCAGCACGCCGCGGTGAATACGTTCCCGGGCCTTGTACACACCGCCCGTCACACCACGAGAGTTTGTAACACCCAAAGTCGGTGAGGTAACCTTCGGGAGCCAGCCGCCTAAGGTGGGACGGATGATTGGGGTGAAGTCGTAACAAGGTAGCCGTATCGGAAGGTGCGGCTGGATCACCTCCTTTCTAAGGAAAAACTAAGTAACGGAGGGCGTTTAAAAGCGACTTGATTTTAGGAAACCAAGGCAGTATGCTTGCATACAAGGTGGTTTATCTAAATCACAAGCTTTTAGCCCGAGTACAATTTAGCCGATAAGGTTAATGGTACCCTTATTTAGCTACGGAAGCACGCTTGGTGTCTATTTAGTTTTCAGAGGTTTTGTGGGGCCTTAGCTCAGCTGGGAGAGCGCCTGCTTTGCACGCAGGAGGTCAGCGGTTCGATCCCGCTAGGCTCCATAGGATACGAATCCTACTAAACTTAATAGAAGTGAAGTTGAACCCGAGACTAACTTCTTAGGAAAATAGATAATCTTCCTAGTGTGCAAGTCACACGTCGTCAGATTCCTAATTTTCTACAGAAGTTTTCGCTGAAGCGAACCGTCTCTTAGTATCCTAAACTTGCCCATTGACAATTGAATATCTATCAAAAAAGTAACAAGAAATAAACCGAAACGCTGTAGAAACATATTAAAGAGTTTTTTAATAAGGTTAAGTTAATAAGGGCGCACGGTGGATGCCTTGGCACTAGGAGCCGACGAAGGACGTGATTAACGACGAAATGCTTTGGGGAGCTGTACGTAAGCTTTGATCCAGAGATATCCGAATGGGGGAACCCACTAACTGCTGGTTAGTATCCCTACCTGTTAAGGGTAGCGGAGGGAAGACGCAGTGAACTGAAACATCTCAGTAGCTGCAGGAAGAGAAAGCAAGAGCGATTGCCTGAGTAGCGGCGAGCGAAAAGGCAGGAGGGCAAACCAAGTTGTTTACAACTTGGGGTTGTAGGACTGTGACATGGGCACAAGAGTTATAGAAGAATGATCTGGAAAGGTCAGCCAAAGAGAGTAAGAGCCTCGTATTTGAAATAGCAGCTTGAGCCTAACAGGATCCTGAGTACGGCGAGACACGTGAAATCTCGTCGGAAGCTGGGAGGACCATCTCCCAACCCTAAATACTCCCTAGTGACCGATAGTGAACCAGTACCGTGAGGGAAAGGTGAAAAGCACCCCGGAAGGGGAGTGAAATAGAACCTGAAACCGTGTGCCTACAAGAAGTTCGAGCCCGTTAATGGGTGAGAGCGTGCCTTTTGTAGAATGAACCGGCGAGTTACGTTTACGTGCGAGGTTAAGTTGAAGAGACGGAGCCGCAGGGAAACCGAGTCTGAAGAGGGCGCATAAGTACGTGGATGTAGACCCGAAACCAGGTGACCTACCCATGAGCAGGTTGAAGGTGAGGTAAAACTCACTGGAGGACCGAACCAGAGTACGTTGAAAAGTGCTTGGATGACTTGTGGGTAGCGGAGAAATTCCAAACGAACTTGGAGATAGCTGGTTCTCTCCGAAATAGCTTTAGGGCTAGCGTCGACATTGAGAATCTTGGAGGTAGAGCACTGTTTGGGTGAGGGGTCCATCCCGGATTACCAATCTCAGATAAACTCCGAATGCCAAGTATTTATGGTCGGCAGTCAGACTGCGAGTGCTAAGATCCGTAGTCGAAAGGGAAACAGCCCAGACCACCAGCTAAGGTCCCCAAATAATTGTTAAGTGGAAAAGGATGTGGGGTTGCACAGACAACTAGGATGTTAGCTTAGAAGCAGCTATTCATTCAAAGAGTGCGTAATAGCTCACTAGTCGAGTGACCCTGCGCCGAAAATGTACCGGGGCTAAAACAATTTACCGAAGCTGTGGATCCCGTAAGGGATGGTAGGAGAGCGTTCTATGTGCCTTGAAGGTATACCGTGAGGAGTGCTGGAGTGCATAGAAGTGAGAATGCCGGTATGAGTAGCGCAAGACAGGTGAGAATCCTGTCCACCGTAAGACTAAGGATTCCAGGGGAAGGCTCGTCCGCCCTGGGTTAGTCGGGACCTAAGGAGAGACCGACAGGTGTATCCGATGGGCAACAGGTTGATATTCCTGTACTAGAGTATAGAGTGAAGGAGGGACGCAGAAGGCTAACTCAACCGGACGACTGGAAGAGTCCGGCCAAGCAGTGAGGCGTGGACTGAGTCAAATGCTTAGTTCTGTAACGTTGAGCTGTGATGGGGAGCGAAGTTTAGTAGCGAAGTGAGTGATGTCACGCTGCCAAGAAAAGCTTCTAGCGTTAATGTATACTCTACCCGTACCGCAAACCGACACAGGTAGTCGAGGCGAGTAGCCTCAGGTGAGCGAGCGAACTCTCGTTAAGGAACTCGGCAAAATGGCCCCGTAACTTCGGGAGAAGGGGCGCTGGCTATAAGGTCAGCCGCAGTGAAAAGGCCCAAGCAACTGTTTATCAAAAACACAGCTCTCTGCGAAATCGCAAGATGATGTATAGGGGGTGACGCCTGCCCGGTGCTGGAAGGTTAAGAGGAGTGCTTAGCGTAAGCGAAGGTATGAATTGAAGCCCCAGTAAACGGCGGCCGTAACTATAACGGTCCTAAGGTAGCGAAATTCCTTGTCGGGTAAGTTCCGACCCGCACGAAAGGCGTAATGATTTGGGCACTGTCTCAACGAGAGACTCGGTGAAATTTTAGTACCTGTGAAGATGCAGGTTACCCGCGACAGGACGGAAAGACCCCATGGAGCTTTACTGCAGTTTGATATTGAGTATCTGTACCACATGTACAGGATAGGTAGGAGCCATAGAAGCCGGGACGCTAGTTTCGGCAGAGGCGCTGTTGGGATACTACCCTTGTGTTATGGCTACTCTAACCCGATTGGCTAAACGTCAATGGAGACAGTGTCTGACGGGCAGTTTGACTGGGGCGGTCGCCTCCTAAAAGGTAACGGAGGCGCCCAAAGGTTCCCTCAGACTGGTTGGAAATCAGTCGCAGAGTGTAAAGGTATAAGGGAGCTTGACTGCGAGACGGACAGGTCGAGCAGGGACGAAAGTCGGGCTTAGTGATCCGGTGGTACCGTATGGAAGGGCCATCGCTCAACGGATAAAAGCTACCCTGGGGATAACAGGCTTATCTCCCCCAAGAGTTCACATCGACGGGGAGGTTTGGCACCTCGATGTCGGCTCGTCGCATCCTGGGGCTGTAGTCGGTCCCAAGGGTTGGGCTGTTCGCCCATTAAAGCGGCACGCGAGCTGGGTTCAGAACGTCGTGAGACAGTTCGGTCCCTATCCGTCGCGGGCGAAGGAAATTTGAGAGGATCTGCTCCTAGTACGAGAGGACCAGAGTGGACATACCGCTGGTGTACCAGTTGTTCTGCCAAGAGCATCGCTGGGTAGCTATGTATGGAAGGGATAAACGCTGAAAGCATCTAAGTGTGAAGCCTCCCTCAAGATGAGATTTCCCATGACGTTATGTTAGTAAGAGCCCTGAGAGAAGATCAGGTAGATAGGTTGGGAGTGGAAGCGTTGTGAGACGTGAAGCGGACCAATACTAATCGCTCGAGGACTTATCCAAAGATAAGTAACGGAGGGCTTTTAGCCCGAGTACAATTACTTAGTATTGACAGCTAGAGGTTAGGCTTGATACAATAGATAGGTATTCAATTTTGAATTGGCAAACTAAGTCCATTCATAGTTAAGTGACGCTAGCCTAGGAGAGACACCTGTACCCATGCCGAACACAGTCGTTAAGCCCTAGTACGCCTGAAGTAGTTGGAGGTTGCCTCCTGCGAGATAGGGGAGTTGCTTAGCA
>NZ_JBZFUM010000041.1:0-4767 GCF_058314535.1 Streptococcus sp. ELY_125
ACAAGTTCGTTTGTGGTAAGATGGGTGTAGGTCATTTATGGTAGTTCCTCTCAGACAAATGTGGTGTTTATCTGAGCCTATCATAAATGGCTTTTTTCTGTCTAGCTTAATTTTACAAATTGGGAATTTTAAAATTCATATATTATTATTCTCCTTATGCTTTGTTTAGTTCAGTCAGCTAATGCTATTATTAATAGAACACTTAGTTAAATCACAATAAAAAGATCATTTTACTACCAACTACCTCTTCAACTTTTCAATAAGCCAGTCTGCTAATGAACCAACAGCCATTAAAAATATTAAGACAAGGTAGGTATTGATAAAGGGTTCATGTTTTATTTTATACAATACAAAGTCTATGATAGCGAACCCTATCAAGCCAATTAAATAAATTTTTGCTGATAGTTGCCTACTATACAAACGGCTGGCTTGCCATTTTATTTTTTTCCTCAAAATCCATTCTATTAATAAGCAAGAAAATAAAATAACTTCAAAAGCAAAAAGATCATCAATAGGATTTGTATTTTTTTGCACACTAATATAGGCTTTTGCAGCAATAAGGACAAGAAGCAAAAACAACATAAACACTATGACTTTACTCCTATCCAGAAAAAAATGAGATCTTAAACTTTTTCTATCTTTTGTCATTTTTATATCACTCACATTTGATTTAACAGTTACTAAACAATAAACTAGGGAGCTTTAATACTCTCTAGTTTATTGAAACAAACATATTAATGAGTCAAATTATAAACCGTCTGACCAGCAGCATAACCCAATCCGTAGGCTGTTAAGAGACCTCCCCAAGTAAGGCCACCTCCTGTAATATCTTGAAGTTCTGTATTTGTTAAATTATTAAATTTTGTATTTTTATAAATATTTTTAGCTTTCATAATTATACCCTTTCTAATTAATTAGTGCTTATAACCATTATAAAAACCAACTCCAGCTGCACATCCATACACAGCTCCAACGGGACCACCAAAGTACCCTCCGATACCTCCTCCAACTACGCAACTTGCACCTACTCCCAAAGCACCTCCACCTTCAACAGCAGCGAGAGCTTCGTTGTCCATCATTTCAAATTGTTCAAATACTGTCGTATTCATAACGAATACCTCCTTTGAATTTTTATTTTATTTGGTTGGCCAACCGACACCCTTAGTATACCCAAAATTTTGGTTTGTGCACGTCTATGTCGTGAACGGTCGTTTTTTCACCCTGAATGGTAATTTTTTTTCGAAAAATCGGATTTTTTACCATTCGCGACAAAATAGGAACCATTCACGACATGGATAAGCAGACTCCTAGTCATTATGACATAATAGGATGTTGACATGATAAAAATCAGACAAAACTAACAGAAAGGAAAAAGGATTAATGTTCTATAAATTTATCCCACAAATTGATGCTCGAGACTGCGGGGTTGCAGCACTGGCATCAATCGCCAGACATTATGGTTCAAACTACTCCCTAGCCCACTTGCGCGAGCTGGCTAAGACCGACAGAGAAGGGACGACTGCTTTAGGAATTGTAGAAGCTGCCAAAAAGATGGGCTTTGAAACACGCGCTATTAGGGCGGATATGGAGATGTTTGATATGGATGATGTGCCTTATCCCTTTATCGTCCATGTTAATAAGGAGGGAAAGCTTCAGCATTATTACGTCGTTTACAAGGCTAAAAAAGACTATCTCATTATTGGTGATCCTGACCCCAGCGTCAAAATCACCAAGATGAAAAAAGAGGTTTTTGCAGACGAGTGGGATGGGGTCGCTATCTTTCTCGCACCTCAGCCCCACTACAGACCTCACAAGGATAAGAAAAATGGTCTCTTGAGCTTTATTCCCCTTATCCTGCGTCAAAAAGGGCTCATCTTCCAGATTAGTTTAGCTAGTTTACTTGTCACCTTAATTGATATCCTTGGTTCTTACTATCTGCAAGGAATCTTGGATAATTATATTCCAAATCGCATGCTATCGACCTTGGGAATTGTATCAGTTGGATTGATCATCACTTATATTATTCAGCAGATCATGACCTTTTCCCGTGATTACCTACTCGTGGTATTGAGCCAGCGATTGAGTATTGACGTTATTCTATCTTACATCAGGCACATTTTTTCTCTGCCCATGTCCTTTTTTGCGACCAGACGGACGGGTGAAATCACCTCACGCTTTTCCGATGCTAACTCTATCATTGACGCTTTAGCCTCAACCATTCTCTCCATCTTTCTCGACTGTTCTATTCTCATTATCGTCGGTGGTGTTCTGCTTTTGCAAAATACTAATTTGTTCTTCCTGACCTTGTTTGCCATCCCCATCTATACCATCATCATTTTTGCTTTCATGAAGCCTTTTGAAAAAATGAATCAAGATGTTATGGAAGCTAATAGTATGGTTAGCTCGGCTATCATTGAAGACATCAATGGCATTGAGACTATTAAATCTCTCACAAGCGAAGAAATGCGCTACCGCAATATTGACAGTGAATTTGTTGATTATCTGGATAAATCATTTAAACGCAGTAAATATGAAATCCTGCAAACAGCTTTAAAAAAGGGAGCCCAGCTTATCCTAAATGTCCTTATTCTGTGGTTTGGTTCGACCTTGATCATCTCTAATAAAATTTCTATCGGTCAGCTGATTGCCTACAACACCCTCTTAACGTATTTTACTAATCCTTTGGAGAATATCATCAACCTCCAGACAAAACTACAATCTGCCAAAGTTGCCAACAACCGCCTGAATGAAGTCTACCTCGTCTCATCCGAATTTGATGATGAGCAAGCGACAGAAAAAGATATTCAACTTCTCACGGGTGACATTACTTTTTCAGATGTTTCTTATAAATATGGTTTTGGTAAAAATACCTTATCCGATATTAACCTAACGATCCGGCAGGGCTCCAAAATCAGTCTAGTTGGTATCAGCGGTTCGGGTAAGACAACCCTAGCAAAGATGATTGTCAACTTTTTCCAGCCTAATACAGGAGATATCACCATCAACGGTCTAAATAGCCGTCTCATTGACAAAAAAATCTTGAGACAGCATATTAACTATTTACCGCAGCAGGCCTATATTTTTAGTGGCAGCATTCTTGAGAACCTTACGCTTGGGGCAGACGACACTATTACCTCAGACGAGATCAGACAGGCTTGTGAATGGGCAGAGATTCGTAAAGACATCGAAGAGATGCCTCTGGGTTATCAGACAGAACTATCAGATGGTGCGGGACTATCTGGCGGGCAAAAACAGCGCATTGCCTTAGCACGAGCGCTCCTGACTAAATCACCCGTTTTAGTACTAGACGAAGCAACTAGCGGTCTTGATGTTCTGACCGAAAAGAAAGTCATCGATAACCTAATAGCTATGAAAGAAAAAACAATCATCTTTGTTGCCCACCGTCTCAGTATTTCCGAAAGGACGGACAGGATTATTGTTTTAGATCAGGGACGCATTATCGAAACCGGTAACCATGAAGAACTTTTAAAACAAAAGGGCTTCTATTACCAACTCTTTCATAAATAAGGAGGTAAAGATGGATTCTAAATTATTCAGTAGTTCAGAATTTTACAGACGGCGCTATCAAAATTTTGCTACCCTCACAATCATTCCTACAGCCTTGCTTTTTGCCCTCATTACGCTATTTTCGCTCTTTGCCACTAAGGAAATCGTCGTAACTACAACTGGGCAGGTTACTCCAACTAGTGATGTGATTAGTTTGCAATCCGTCAGTGACAACACTATTGCTAGGAATAACTTGGTAAATAACAAGAGCGTAAAGAAGGGGGAGGTCCTCTTAAGATACACCAGTCCCTCTCCAAGCGAGCAAATGCCTATATTGAATGCTAATGGGCAAGGCTCCCTTCAACCAGCCAATACCCAAATCCAGCTAACAGCTCCCAGCGATGGGATTTTGCACCTAGAAAAAGATTTCACTGGTCAATCAAACATTGCAGCTGGGACTACTGTCGGCAGCATCTATCCAGATATCAAAAAAGTTAAAAAAGCTGCTATCACCTACTATGTCGATTCGAACTACATTTCCAGTATTAAAAAAGGCCAGCACGCTCAACTGACCCTGACTAATGTCGAACACAAAAATCTCATGATAACTGGCGAGGTCACGAGCATTGACACTACTGCTACCGTTACTAAAAGTGCAAACCTCTTTAAAGTTACTGCTACAGTCAAGCTATCAGATAAAGAGCGCTCGCAAATAAAATATGGCCTTCAAGGAAGGGTCACGAGCATTATTGGCAAAAAGACCTATTTTAACTACTACAAAGACAAGCTTCTTGCTTCCTTTGGCTAGCTGCCTGCTCATATTAAAAACACCAAGATGAGAATTATTAGTCTTATTTCTGTACTTTTACATTTCTACCAAAAAGACTTATTTCACTTTCATCAAGAAAAACCTGTGCTATACTTAGACTAATAAAATATAAAGGAGTATACTTATGTCCCACAAAACTACATTATCATCTTTAGATCGTTTTACCGAACTCACACCTGCCGAAAGCGCAGCCATCACTGGCGGCGGTAATTGGTTTACAAACTGGTTTAAAAGTTATCGACCCCAAAAAGCCACAGTCACTGTATTTAAAATGAAAGATTAATAAAATGAGACCCCTAGCTGGGTCTCATTTCAGACCGAAGACAAACTTCTTTTTGGGAGTTTGTCTTTTTTTAAAAATTCTCTAGAAAAATATGGCCTGAGGTGACAATAACTAAGGTATTTACTTGAATTTGGTCAAAATAAAAAGG
>NZ_JBZFUM010000042.1:0-4682 GCF_058314535.1 Streptococcus sp. ELY_125
CTGGAGTTTATCAACCAAGAGGCCTTCCACTCGCTAGAAGAATTAACCCTAAAAACGAAAGATTATGTCCACTGGTGGAATCATCACCGTATTCACGGTAGTCTCAACTACCAAACACCCATGACGAAGCGAATCATCGCTTAACAAAAACAGGGAGGGTGAGACTAAAAGTTTGTTCGTTAGTAGCCTAATTAATTATAAATAGGCGTGAATTATCAGAATTTTTTTCGTAGTATATCATTGTTGTTTTTGTTTGATTAAAACATTCTTAAAATTATTGCTATCTAAAAATATTTCTGTTATAGTAGGCACTGTCAGTTGAATTAATTGGCAAGTGCAAAATAAAGGAGAAATTTTATGAACACAGTAACAATGGACTCAATGGCTTTTGATAATTTTGAAGCAGTTGGAAATGATTATCTTGCTGGTGTGGAAGGTGAAGGTTGGCTTCTTGGGGCTGCTGGTGCAGTGCTTGGTGGCATTGGTGGTGGCTTATTGGCTGCTGGTTCTGGTGCCGATGCTAGAGGTATCTGGGGTGGTGCCATTAGTGGTGCGACTGCTTGCGGGCTAGGAGGATTAGCAATCACAACCCCTATTTCACCAGTTTAAGAATGTAAAAATAAAGGAGAAATTTTATGAACACAGTAACAATGGACTCAATGGCTTTTGATAATTTTGAAGTAGCTGGAAATGATTATCTTGCTGGTGTGGAAGGTGAAGGTTGGCTTCTTGGAGCTGCTGGTGCAGTGCTTGGTGGCATTGGTGGTGGCTTATTGGCTGCTGGTTCTGGTGCCGATGCTAGAGGTATCTGGGGTGGTGCCATTAGTGGTGCGACTGCTTGCGGGCTAGGAGGATTAGCAATCACAACCCCTATTTCACCAGTTTAATAGGATTGGAGATAGTTAAGAATGCAATCTGTAATTTTAGGATTATTTGGATTAGTCTTTGGAGCTTTGGGACTTGGATTACTATGTAGTAGTTTTTCAGATAACTGGATGACAACAATTGGTGGTGCAATAGTCGGTGGACTTTTGGCCGGCTTAGCAGGGTATTCTATTCACACCCCTATTTCCTGGTTATAATTTCTACCAAAGGCTTTAAAGTTATAAGAAGAAAGTTAACGTGGCTCGTTTTTACTCTATATGATAGTTCTAGCCATCTATACAATTTTATTTATATAAGTAGTTATTTTCCCCGCCTCCATCATGGTGCCGGGGTCTTTTGTTACCCTCTAACGTAGGAAAAAAAAGCTCATTATCAAGTGTAGTGGGTGACTTATAACGAACAACGAGAGAGGACCGGCTTGGTCTTCTTTTTTGTTAGGTTTAAAGCGAGGAAGATACGTTTTTTGAAGTTGTCAAAGTTCCGATAGCCAAAGGCATTGCGTTTGATGTCTTTGATGAGTTTGTTAGTGGCTTCTAATTTAGCGTTAGAATAAGGAAGCTCAATGGCATTAGTGATATAATTTGAATAGGTTACACTAAACTAGACAGAAATGATAAAGTGTTCTACACTAAAGAAAATAGGAGAACAGATATGTCTAGAAAAATTCGCCGTTACTTCACAGATGAGTTTAAACAACAAATCGTTGACCTTCACAATGCAGGTATGAAACGAAGCGAGATTATCAAAGAATATGAGTTGACCCCGTCTAGCTTTGACAAGTGGGTTAAACAAGCAAGAACAACTGGTTCCTTCAAAACTGTTGATAATCTGACAGATGAACAGCGTGAGTTGATGGAACTTAGAAAACGCAACAAAGAGCTTGAAATGCAGGTTGATATCCTAAAGCAAGCGGCGGTGATTATGGCACGAAAAGGGAAATAATCACCGCTAACAAGGACAAATACAGCATTTCAGCCATGTGTAGATGCTTAAATATTCCGCGTTCTAGCTATTACTACAAAGCTGTAGAGCCAGTATCTGAGGCACAACTTGAAGAAATGGTTAAGCGCATTTTTCTTGACAGTAAGTCCAGGTACGGCGCTAGGAAGATTAAGAAATGTCTGGAAGCACAAGGGATCAACTTGTCTCGCCGTCGGATTCGTCGCATCATGAAGAGATTGAATTTGGTTTCTGTTTACCAGAAGGCTGCCTTCAAACCGCATGTCAAAGGGAAGAATGAAGCACCTATTCCAAATCTCTTAGAGAGACAGTTTAACCAGCAAAAACCATTGGAAACCCTTGTGACGGACTTAACCTATGTTCGTGTTGGCAATCGTTGGGCTTATGTTTGTTTGATTCTTGACCTCTTCAATCGTGAAATCATCGGCCTATCCCTTGGTTGGCACAAGACCGCTGACTTGGTCAAAGAAGCCATTCAAAACATCCCTTATGCTCTGACCAAAGTGAAGCTGTTCCATTCTGATCGTGGCAAGGAGTTTGACAATGTTCTGATTGATGGGATGTTGGCGGCGTTTGACATCACTCGGTCTCTAAGTCAAGCGGGTTGTCCCTATGATAATGCCGTAGCTGAGAGCACTTATCGTTCCTTCAAACTGGAGTTTATCAACCAAGAGGCCTTCCATTCGCTAGAAGAATTAACCCTAAAAACGAAAGATTATGTCCACTGGTGGAATCATCACCGCATTCACGGCAGTCTCAATTACCAAACCCCCATGACTAAAAGAGCAATCGTTTAACAAAAACACTTTATAAATTTTGTACAGAAAAGGGTTGCCTTTTCACGTAAAAAAACCGACCTCTTTGGGTACTAGCCCCATAAAATGAGACACAAGAAAAACACTCCTGTTGAAATCTAGTAAACTAGAAACAGGAGTATTTTTGTTATGGTTAAAAAAGCCTATTCAGTAGAAACTAAACTAGCCTGCATTGACATGAAGAAGGCGGGTAAGTCTAATAAGGTGATCATGGAAACCTTAGGCATCAAAAATGTTAGTCAGGTCAAAACCTGGTGGCGTTGGTATCGAAAGGATGAACTGCACCGCTTCCATCAACCTGTAGGGAAACAATATACCTACGGTAAAGGGATGGCACAGTTATCTGAAATAGAACAATTACGCCTGCAGGTAGAACTCTTAAAAAAGTATCGGCGCTTGATAAGACAATCGACAAAGTAAGTCTTATCAAGCTGGTAGAAGAATACAAGGAAGTCTACCCAGTTTCCGTTATTCTGGAGTGCTTCGGCATTAAACGCTCAACTTTCTACCGTTGGAAAGCAGAGGGTGAGACGTCTGAGAAAAGAGACCAAGTTGTGGAGAAAATTGAGCAGCTCTGCATGGAAAATCAGTTTATCTACGGCTATCGCACCATCACCCGATTTCTCAAGAAGATGTATGGGCTCGTTGTCAATGGTAAGAAGGTCTATCGTATCATGAAGGAGAATGGCTGGCTCTGTCGTGCACGTCCCAAGAAGGCTCCAAATCTAGGGAAGCCTTACTATGTGACCGAGAACAAACTCAACCGTGATTTTTAAGCAGAACAGCCACTGGAGAAGCTTGTGACAGACATTACCTACTTCTCCTTTGGGAATTGTAAGCTCTACTTGTCTTCTATCATGGACCTCTATAATCGTGAGATTGTCGCTTATACCATTTCAGATTGCCAAGATACGGACTTTGTGTTAGACACTTTGAACCAACTGAACCTGCCTCAAGGAGCACTCCTGCACAGTGATCAGGGTTCCGTTTACACCTCGAAAGCTTATAATCAGGCTTGTACAGAAAAAGGCATCACCCGCTCCATGTCCAGAAAAGGGACACCAGCTGATAATGCCTGTATCGAATGGTTCCATTCCGTCCTAAAGTCTGAAACCTTCTATCTCCATAACTGGAGAAACTTAACCAAAGATAGTATAGCAGATATTGTCAAAAACGACATCACATTTTATAATGAAACTAGAATTCAACAGAGATTAAACGACCAGTCTCCTGTCCAATACAGGAAACTGGCCGCATAAAAGTGTTTTTCTACCGTCCCATCATTGGGGTGCAGTGCCTTCGGTCGGTTTTTTGCTAAGCGGTCAATAGATCCGATTAGCCTTCGTTTACAAATGGCATAAGAGCCATAACGCGAGCACGTTTAATTGCTGTCATTACGCTTTAGTTACTTAAGGGCTGTTCCTCTGGATCTAAAGTAGCCTCTAACAGCCTCTAAAATAATACTAATTGCTATAGCAAGCGCTACAATTAAAATAATATAAGTGACTTGTTCTTGTTTCATAAGATTCCCTTCCAAAGATATAAGGTACAAAGTATCACTAAGGTATTTCTACCCTGCTCTACTACATGCCAACTACTATGATGGTGGGCTATGGCACCTTACTAATTGCAAAACTCCTGTATTTTCGACTGAAGTTTCTTCGTGTTATTAAGCCGTTTAACAACTCAAAGAATTTTAGAAAAATAGCCGGCGAAGTACCAAAGCTTCTAGGGTATCTTATCTAAATTCACAGAGTTGTGGCGAGGTCAATTTTTTCGGCTCTATAATTTCTGTAGTGGGTAATCCCACTTTGGAGATTATAGGGCTTTTTGACTACCAAAAAAGTCCCATAAGACTTATAATGAAAAGCGACCAAACCATCATTAGAAAGTTACCTATGAGACATCTTAAGAATACCACAGAATTACTCGGAATCAAAGACAAAAATATTACCTTGACACAAGCCGTTCAACACGATACCCATATCGAAGTCATCGCTACACTTGACTATCATCCTCCTA
>NZ_JBZFUM010000043.1:0-2379 GCF_058314535.1 Streptococcus sp. ELY_125
CCATTTTATCAGCTATAGCTGATAGGAGAAACAAGATTCCTAGAAAATCTCTAAATTATCAAACACCTTATCATGTTTTTCTGAGTCAGGTGAAACTGTCCAACTTAATTTGACAATTTAAGAATCAAAAAATGTACATTGAGATAAGTTACAATAAAACTTTTTTACCTTTGCAATGTATTATTAAACATCAGCGCTTTACCAACCCAATAGTCTAACGCTCCTAGCCCTCTCTCATCCAAATCCAGATAGCCCTTGCGTGGTTTTCCTCTCTTCATAGTGTGGAGGCACCTGTTCTCTTTAGCAAATCGTCATGACTCTCTTTACCGGAACCATCAGACATACGCCCTTTCGACCGCTAATCGTGAGGCAAAGATGTCCCCTGACCATAAAAGCTAAGACACCAAACATCTTTTTCTCAACCACCTCATCTTCAAATAATTCCGGCCCAAGCTGCTGCTCCAGCTCTTTGCGAACAGTATCCGCAAGTTGTCTATCGTACACCATACCTTCTCCTTAACGAATCTAACTCAATCTTTACGGGCTTACCAACAATTCCCAGCCAATACCATAACGATCTATCACACGACCATAATAAGGACTGAAAAAATTAGGGGCAAGGGGCACAATGATGTTACCTCCTTGACTGAGTTGCACCATCGTCTGATCAGCTTCCGCTTTATCTGCCATATAGACAGAGATAAACTGCCGTGGAATTTGGTTGGGGTCTGCAACTTCTGTCCCGTATTGGGCAAAGTAGCCGCGATCCTCACCCCAAAGTTGGATATTTCCCAATTGGAGGAACATCCAAGCGACTTTCTCTCCTGCTTCACTTGAAAAATCAGCACTATTAGGTACGTCCTTGACTCTAAAGATTTGCCCAATTGGGCTATTAAATACTCGGCTATAAAGTTGAAAAGCCTCCTCAGCTTGGTCCCTAAATCCCAAAAATACATTTACCTTAGTCATGATGTTGCCTCCTATGCTTCTATATGAGTTATTTTAATTGATAAAGTTTCTATCTAAGTGAACCTAATCTTAGAATCCTTTATCATTCTTATAGACTGAGTATAGCAAACATGACCTTATAAAACTTATCCTATTTTGACTTTTTTAAAAGGCTGTCCATAACTAACTTCGGTAGATTGACCGTAATTAAAGGGTGATGGGGTTGAGGCTCTTCCATCAAAAGATTAACAGTATAACTAGAATCTTCATCAAAGATTAAGGGGCTATCATGCCTACTACGATAATTATCCAGCATGATAAAAGTAGAAGAAAAATTGGTATTTGTAGCAAGATCACAAGCAAGTAGATAATAGCTCCCTGCTGGTACCCTATCCAGACAAAGACCTTTTGTTGCTGTTGTTGCCAGCCCTACAATAGGTACTTGATTGGGCAGAGGGTCAGGAAAGAGGCCGACAAAAACTATTTCTGGCACATAATCTTTTGGATAGATGAGATTAATCTTAACCTGATTATTTGTCCTTATATCTTTAAAATGGCGATAGTGAAGATTCTCTTTGGTTTTTATAAAATCTTTTAAAAGCCTATAGGCCAAACTAGCCGAAGACTTATAAGCCTTAGCTCGGCTCCCTGTTTGCTTGCGAAATATTTTTGAAAAATTACTGCTATAGTCGTAACCAACCTGACCAGCAATATGTGTGACATTGCCTTCTTCAGCCAGCAACTTTCGCATACTAACTTGAATTCGCATGGATTCCAAGTACTTTCGATAGGTTACACCTGTCAACTTTTTAAATTGCCGAGAAAAGTAGGACGGCGCATAATGAAAATGCTGGGCGACTTTCTCCAAGGAAATGTCATCCGCCAAATGTTCTGCCATGTAAGCTGTAATCGCCTCGATATCCACTTTCTTCCTCCTTTCAATCTCCTCATATAAAACAAAAAAGCAGACCTTACGCCTGCTTATCTTTCAATGCGGAAAGAGGGACTTGAACCCTCACGACCTAAAGCGGTCACAGGATCCTTAGTCCTGCGCGTCTGCCAATTCCGCCATTTCCGCTGTTCTTACAACAGAGTTTATTATATCAAGGGAGATTTTTCTTGTCAATAACATTTTTTAATTTTTTCAGAGGCCTTCAAAATAGATTTTTAAAAACTTAAATTGTCAAATTAAGTTGGACAGTTTCACCTGACTCAGAAAAACATGATAAGGGGTTTGATAATTTAAAGATTTTCTAGGAATTCTATTTCTCTTATCAGCTATAGCTGATAAAATGGTTTGTGATATACCTTTAAAATCCATTTGCTTAGGTAGTCCATATCTCCTTAAAAGACCGTTAGAATGCTCATTAAGGCCTCGTTGCCCAGGACAACCAGGATCCGCAAAGAAGATATCAATATCATGTTGATTTG